>NZ_CAXFCL010000095.1:0-9798 GCF_964000955.1 uncultured Abyssibacter sp. | reverse complement strand
CCTGCTGGGTTTGTCCGGTGGTGTGGACTCCTCGGTGGTCGCCGCGCTGCTGCATCAGGCCATTGGCGACCAGCTGACCTGCGTGTTTGTCGACAACGGTCTGCTGCGCAAGGACGAGGGCGATCAGGTCATGGCGACCTTCGCCCAGCATCTGGGGGTGCGCGTGATCCGCGTCGACGCCGAGGAGCGCTTCCTCTCGGCGCTGGCGGGCGAGGCCGATCCCGAGGTCAAACGCAAGATCATCGGCAAGACCTTCATCGACGTGTTCGACGAGGAAGCCGGCAAGCTGACCGAAGTCGATTTTCTCGCCCAGGGCACGATCTACCCGGACGTGATCGAATCGGCGGGCGCCGCCACCGGCAAGGCCCATGTGATCAAGTCGCATCACAACGTCGGCGGGCTGCCCGATCACATGAAGCTGCAGCTCGTCGAGCCGCTGCGCGATCTGTTCAAGGACGAGGTCCGCAAGATCGGTCTGGAACTGGGGTTGCCGCGGGAGATGGTGTATCGCCATCCATTCCCGGGCCCGGGCCTGGGCGTGCGCATCCTCGGCGAGGTGAAGAAGGAATACGCCGATCCGCTGCGTGAAGCCGATGACATCTTCATCTCCGAGCTGCGCCGGCACGACCATTACGACGCCGTTAGCCAGGCCTTTGCGGTGTTCCTGCCGGTGCGCAGCGTTGGCGTGATGGGCGACGGTCGCCGCTACGAGCACGTGATCGCCTTGCGCGCGGTCGAGACCATTGATTTCATGACCGCGCGGTGGGCACATCTTCCCTACGACTTTCTTGATCACGTCGCACGCCGCATCGTGAATGAAGTCGACGGCATTTCGCGCGTCGTCTACGACATTTCAGGCAAACCACCAGCCACGATCGAGTGGGAGTGAACCACCCACAGCCGCGCTGAACCCGCGGACGGGTCACGGCCGGTGTGGAGTGAACAATGCACGGACTCTCTCGAAGACGCTGGCTGCTGTGGCTGGCGTTGATTCCCCTGGTGGCCACCGCGGCCAACGACAGCCGGACGGTGGCACTGCAACTGCTGGATCGTCTGGATCGTGGCGAGTACGCCGAGGCGGTGGCTGACTTTACGCCGGACATGCTGAAGGCGGTGCCCGCGACGCAAATCCAGCAGATCTGGGCGTCGTTGCCCCAGCAGCTCGGCAAACCCCTGCGTCGTGGAGACGCCACCGTGACCCCGGCCAATGGCATGGAACTGGTCATGGTGCCGCTTCACTACGAACGCGGGGCCCTGACCGCCAATATCGCGGTCACTCCCGATGGTCGGATCGCCGGTTTGCGACTGCTGCCGCTGGTACCACCACCGCCGGCCGTGCCTGATGAGGCCGGCTACACCGAGCAGGACCTCCAGGTGGGCGGCCAGCCATCGCCGCTGCCCGCGACGCTGGTCCTGCCCGGTGGTGAAGGTGAGCATCCGGCGGTCGTGCTCGTGCACGGGTCTGGTCCGCAGAATCGCGACGAGACCATCGGGCCGAACCACATCTTCCTGGAACTTGCGCGTGGGCTGGGCAAGCGCGGCATCGCGGTGCTGCGCTATGACAAACGCACGCACGTGTACCCGGAGCAGTTCAAGTCGGGCGGCTTCACGATGGAGGAGGAAACCGTCGCCGATGCCGTCGCGGCCGTGGACGTCTTGCGCGAGCAGCCGCGGGTCGATGCGTCTCGTGTCTTCGTGCTCGGACACAGCCAGGGCGGCATGCTGGCCCCCCGCATCGCTGGGCGTGTCGACGACCTGGCTGGAGTGGTGCTGTTCGCCGCGCCGGCGCGATCGTTGCTGGACCTGCTGCCGGAACAGAATCGGTATCTGTTCGGGCTGGACCAGCGCATTTCCGAAGACGAGCGGGCGTTTCTGAATCAGCTGGATGAGCAGATCGCCGCGCTGCGTGGGGACGGACCGGTGGCCACGGCCGATACGCCCATGCAGCTGCCGGCCGTGTACTGGCGGGATGCTGACGCCGTCGATCCGGTCGCCGAGGCAGCTGCCATCGAAGTGCCGATGCTTCTGCTGCAGGGCGGCCGGGATTTTCAGGTGACGGGCACCGACTGGGCGCTCTGGAAGGACGCGTTCGAAGGCGACCCGCGGGCCACGTTCCGGTACTACCCGGCGCTGAATCACCTGGGGATCGCGGGTCAGGGCGCCAGCAGCCTCGAGGAGTATCAGCAACCGGGGCATGTGGAAGAGCAGATGATCACCGACATCGCCAACTGGATTGATCAGGTGTCGGGTGCCTGAGACCGCCGGCGTCGACAGCCGATGGATGCGGCATGCACTGGATCTGGCGCAGCGAGCGGCCGAGGCCGGCGAGGTGCCGGTGGGGGCGGTGGTCGTGCGGGACGGTCAAGTTCTGGGCGAGGGCTGGAACCGGCCCATCGGGCTGTCCGATCCCACCGCGCACGCCGAGATTCAGGCGCTGCGCGCCGCGGCGGCGGCGGTGGGCAACTATCGCCTGGTTGGCTGCGATCTGTACGTCACGCTGGAACCCTGTGCGATGTGCGCCGGGGCGATTGTCACCGCCCGCATCCATCGGGTGATCTACGGCGCGGATGACCCTCGTGCGGGTGCCGCGGGTTCCGTGTTTTCGGTATTGCCGGGCGAGCAGCTCAATCACCGCTGCGAAATGACCCCGGGCGTGCTGGGAGAGGAATCCGCGGAGCTGCTGCGAGGCTTCTTCCGCGCGCGCCGCAAGCCTCCGCCGACCCTGGCGGAGCGGGATTCAGGGTAGGCCGTCGAAGAAATCCACCTCGCCGGTTTCCAGCGAATATTCCGCACCCACGACGAGCAGGTCATCGTTCAGACTCAGGTTCTCGAGGATGTGCGAGCCATGGCGCAGCTGGCTGGCGGAGGCGACGATGTTCGCTCGCACCGCCATACGCTTGATGTGTTCGCTGTCGGCGCCCGGGCAGGCCTGCATCAGCGGGTCCACCACCGGCCGGATCCGGTCGACGATGGCATGCAGGTTCGGCGACCGGTTTTCGGTGGGGCGCTCCAGCTGGTCCACCGTTGCCGCCACCGCGCCGCAGCAGGTGTGACCGAGCACCACCACCAGACGTGTGCCGAACACCTCGGCCGCGAATTCCACGCTGCCGACCAGTGACGGCGCGATGATGTTGCCGGCGACGCGAATCACGAACAGGTCGCCCAGTCCCTGATCAAACACGAGCTCGGCGGGTACGCGCGAGTCCGAACAGCCGAGGATGATGGCGAAAGGCTCCTGGCCGCCGACCAGTTGGGACCGGCGAACCTGATCGTTGGCTCCGTCACGGCCCCGCGGGTCGTTGGCGACAAAGCGCGCGTTGCCGTCCTGCAAGCGTTTGAGGGCATCCTGGGCTGAGAGCATGCGTCTTCCTTGATGAGCGTTTGTGCCTGGGTCACGGGGGTCGGGCCGATGCGGCGCCGCCTCACTCGTGGACCGTCTCCAGGGATTTATACATCACGTATGCATCGACCAGACCATGTACAGGGTGGTCAAATGCGTTCGGGAGCGTTCCCACCACGCTGAACCCCATGCGCTTCCACAGGCGCACGGCGGTCAGGTTGGTCGCGACGACGCAGTTGAACTGCATGGCGAGAAACCCCAGCGCGTGCGCACGTTCCTGCGAATGCGCGCAAAGCGTTGATGCCACGCCTCGGCCACGCGCGGATTCCGCGACGACGTAGGCCGCGTTGGCAACGTGACGTCCGCCGCCACCCTGATTGGGCTTGAGCAGATAGGTGCCCAGCAGTTCCTGCTCCGGGTTCTCCGCGATGTAGGTCTGCAACGGCGCGGTACACCAGAGCTGATGGGCCGCCGATGCACTGATGTCACGATCGATCGCGTAAGTCTCACCGGCCCGGAACACGGGCTCCAGCAAGTTCCAGAGGGCGGGCCAGTCCCCGGGCAGCGCGCGGCGAATGTTGATCATGGCTGCATGATGGGACGAATCTGCGGGTCTGCCAAACCGATCGAAACCGGCTTCGCGGGCGTGAAGGTTTCCGGGTTGGAGGTCCGGGGTTCCATCAGTGGGACGCTGAAGCGTCCGAGGGTGCCGTGGTCAGCTCGGGTAACCGATCCTGCCGGATTGCGCACTGACGAAATCCAGATAGTCACCATCCCGGATTCCGGCGCGGGTACCGGCGGGACGGGCATACCGATAGACCCAGGCGACTCGGGGCCCGTCGTCCGTCATCACGGGCTGGCGGACGCGTTCGTACTCGGCCCGCCGTCCGAGGTGGCAGCCTTCGTAACGGTCCAGATGATGCAGGTCGCGGGTTCCGGGCAGGACGTACAAGTCACCGAGCACCCGATCACCTCGTCCCCTGGCGGGAATCAGGCCGGGATACCGCCCGAGCCAGATCAGCCGTCCCGCTGTGGTGGCTCCGCCGAGCCAGTGTGCGGGACGACCGGTGACCCGTTCGATCGGCATGCCGCCTCCGGGGCGCAGCGTGCCGTAGACGAACAGCAGCAGGGCAGCGCGGCGGCTCAGCGTTTCAGGGTCTCATCGAGAAAGGCCTGGAACGCCGCCCAGGACTGGGTGTCGGCGGTCTCCCGGTAGCTGTCCTGTCCGAACACCGTGAACGCATGCGGTGCGCCGCCGTAGGTCGTCATGGTGTGGGGCAGCCCGGCTGATTCCAGCGCCTGGGCAAGCTCGGCGAACTGATCCATGGTGATGTGGCCGTCCGCGGTGCCGTGCAGGATCAGGTAGCGGCCCTTGGCTCTGGCGTAGTCCTGACCGTCCGGCGTGGTCAGACCGCCGTGAAAGGTCACGAAGCCCTCGAGGTCGGCTCCGGAGCGGGCCAGTTCCAGTACCGCCGCGCCGCCGAAGCAATAGCCCATCGCAACCGCATGATTGGTGTCGGCACCCAGCCCTCGCGCGGTGCGCAGCGCGCCGTTCATCAGCGCGCGTAGCTTCTCGCGGTTCTTGTAGAGCTCGCCTGTGTGTTGTCGCTTGTCCTCGACGGTGGTCGGACGCACGCCCTTGCCGAACAGATCGGCCGCGAACACCGCATAGCCGAGGCCGGCCAGCATGTCGGCGCGTTCGATCTCGTAACCGGTCAGGCCATCCCAGTCGTGCAGCAGCAGGACGAGCGGTGCGTCGGGCGCGGGGGTGACGAAATAGCCGTCGTAGGCCTTGCCGTCGACACTGTATTCGACGGTCTGACCGGTTCCGGCAAAACCGACGACCGGAGCGATCGCGGTCAGGACAAGGAGTAGCGTGCGACGCATGGGGTATATCCGGAGCGGGGAAGGTCGCAGACTAACGCAGGGACATGGCGATTTGCATGCGCTCCCCACAGGGGGGGCGCATGCAAATCGGTGTTTCTCCCGAGCAAAAAAACGGGGCGGCTTGAACCGGGCCGCCCCAATTTGCACAGATCGCTTGTTGGTATTCGCTTATTCGGTTTCTGTCGCCGGCGGTGCCGCCTCGAAGTTGATGGTGGTCACGGTGTCCGCCTGGATGACGATGTCGTTCTCGATGTCACCGAAGGTGATGTCATCGTCCTGTTCACCCAGATCGTTACCAGCCTGGCAGGTGAACGCGGCGGTGTAGGTCTCCGCGAGCAGGAATCCGACCTCGTAGCTGAAGCCCGTGACGTTGTCGTCCATGTCGGTGATCGGAGTCACCAGGGCGGTGGTCAGCGGATCGACATCGTCGTCCGTGGAGCTGTCGGCATCGTCAGGAACCGTGGAACCGCCGGTGTAGACGTAAACGGCCGCGCCTTCACCGGTGACCGGGTCGGCGGTGCAGCTGGCGTCCGTGAACAGGGCGGGGTCGATGGTGCCGGTGAGCGTGCCGACCTCGGCGTTGTCCACGACCCGAACGACCGGCCGCAGGTTGTAGCAGTCGTTGGCGCCGCGTTCGGCGATCGACTGGCGCAGGTCAAAGTCCACCGTGTAGGCGGCCGACTGCCCGGCAGCGACCGTGATCGGCCCCTGGAACTTCAGGCCGGACTGCTCACCGCTGGGCACCACCAGCGGATAGTCGACGCCATCGATGGTGATGTACGACGGCAGTTCGCCGGGAATGCTGTTGCAGCTCGGCGGCACCGAATCGATCAGCAGTCGAACCTGCTGATACTCGCCGACCGGCACTTCCTCACCTTCGATCAGGAACGTGCTGTTGTTGCCTTGCAAGGCGAGCAGGTCGATCTGCTGTGGCGTGTCCAGCACGAAGGTCTCGCGTGGTGCGTCGTCGTCACCGAGCAGTTGCACCTCGGTGAAGGTCACCACCACGGCTTCGGCTTCGTCGACCGGCGCGTCGGTGACGCCCAGTGACACGAAACCGGTACCGGTGATGTCGGCAGAACCTCCGTCGCCTCCGCAGGCGGCGAGAGCGCATGCGGCGGTTAGCGGTATCAATCGTTTCAGAGTGGGCATCGGTGATCTCCTGAATGTGTTGTGGGTCAAACGGTCATCCCCCATCGGTCTCTCCGGATTCGCTGAATACGTAGATCCCCAGCCCCGCGAACTGTCCACCGGTGTCGGTGGTGAACTGAGCGAGCTCGCCATCGAGCTCCTTCAGCAGACGCATCCCGGAATCCGCGGCGACGGTTTGCAGCCGTCGCAGGCCGGCCTGCGTCAAATGGTTGAAACTCACCTTGCGCTGGAAGCGCGGTGCGCTCGGCTGGTCGATGTTCCAGCCGATGGTGTCGAGCAATGCCGCCACGTCCGTGCCCATCAGATCAAGCTTGGCCGTGACGTCTTCACGCGGCACGTAGGCATCGGTGACCAGCGCGATCCGGCCGGGCCGCGTCGAGTCGCCATCGGCGGACCGGGCGACCCCGGATTGCAGCAGCTCCCGCGTGACCGCGGTGATTGGAATATCCGGGCAGGCCCGGGCGCGCAGGGCTTCCAGCGAGGGTTCCGGGCCCAGCACGTCGAGTTCGAGGGGCTGCCCGTTGTCGTCACGGTACGCGGACTCGCGAATCCAGAGGGAGACCAGCCGCAACGCCGGATTGAACACTTGCATCGGCGCGTCGCGTTCGGCGAGTCGCTGAACGCGCGCGACCTCGCGCCGGTTGATGCCGGTGAGCAGCGCCACGCGTGACTTGCTGGCGGGTCGGGATCGAATCCCGAATTCCTCCGTCGCCACCGACACGAACACCCGTTTGGCGATATCTGAAAACGCCGCGTAATCAATCCCTTGACGCATCAGCACGCGCGCGAGCGCGCGCAGGATGCGCTCAACGGAGCGCTGCATGCGCGACTGCGCGGTGGGATCAAATTGTGTGGCGGCATCCATAATTGGCATAATAATGCCAAATAACGTGATCTGCCAATGGGCAGGATGTTGTTCAACCAGGCAATGCGAGGGCGGGGACCCTCGACGGCGCATTGCCAACTCACGCAAACAGAATCAAAACGGGGAAATCAGATGAAGGTGAATGCCACTTTGCGCGCGGGCCTCATGGGCTGCGCGGCGATCTTCGGTGCCGGTGCGTCCGGCGGCGCGGCGGCCCAGGTCAGCTTCGACGTCGTCAGCGCCGAGGCGATCATCGCGACCACGCATCCGCTTGCGACCGCGCTGGCCGGATACCATGAGCTGGGTCTGGCGCCGCAGGACCTGAGCGCGCTGAACAGTCCGCTGAATGCGGGTTATCGAACCGCCCTGCAGGGCCTGATCATCGGCAGTCTGTCCACCCTGGAGATTCTCGCCAGCTCGCAGACGCTGCCCCGCGACGCCGCGATGAGCCAGCTCGACGTGACCGGTGATGGGCGTGTGGATCTGCTCGACGTTGTCGCGGTGCAGGGCACGCAGACGAATCTCGACTCGGCGCGCCCCTCCTTCCGGGACATCAGCGGTACCGGATTCCTCAGCACGGTATGGGACCGCATACCGATGACCACGGATCGCGACATCAGCGGCACCGGGTTCGATCTGATCATCGAAGCCACCCGACTGCTGGCCAGCGAGCGCGACATTTCAGGTACCGGCTTCGAGCTGATCCTCGATCTGGCGGATCAGGTCGAGACCCGCGACATCTCCGGCACCGGCTTTGACGTTCTGCTCGCGCTGCTCACCGGTCTGAACACCTCGCGCGACATTTCCGGCACCGGGCGCATTGCCGCGGATGTCTTCGACATCCTCGGCCAGCAGATCATCAGTGCGATGAACCGCTTGGCCGACGACGACGTCGAAGGCGCCGGCCTCGAACTGCTGCTGGGCTATCTGGCCGCCGCGGAGATGCTCGCGGAGGACTGACGCGGACCGCGCTCAGGCCAGTGCGGCAGCCACTTCACCGGCGGCCCGCTGGCCTGACCGGATCGCGCCCTCGATGTAGCCGCAGAATTCGCTGGCGGTCTCGGTACCGGCCCAGTGGATGTCTCCGCAGGGCGCGCGCAGTGCCGGGCCCAGTTCGGTCAACACGCCCGGCGTGAACAGCCCGACATAGCAGCCGCGCGCCCAGGGGTCGGTGATCCAGTCATGTTCAACATGGTCGAGCGGATTGCGGGCCTGCTCGCCGAAGTAGCGCGTCAGGCTGGTCAGCACCGCTTCGCGCCGGGCCTCCGGCGTCGCGGAGGACCATCGACGCGCCGGCGCGCCGTCGATGAACCCGACCAGGGCGCCGAACTCGCCCGACGGCGGGGTAGCGTCGAACACGGTGTTGAAGGGCAGGCTATGGCTGACCGCCTCGCCGGACAGGCCGTTGTGTCGCCAGAAGGGTGTCTCGTAGGCCACCACCGTCTTGATCACCGAACCCATGGGCATGCGGTTGGCGAGCTGGGCTCGGTTGGCGGCCAGTGGCGGATCGAAACGGATGCGGTCCTGCAGCGCGGGAGGAAGCGCGCAGACCACCTTGGGTGCCTGAAACGCCCGGCCATCGGCCGTGGTGACCACGAGGCCGGATGATGGATCGCTTCGGCGGATCTCCGCCACGGGCGCCTCCAGATGAATCAGCTCCGCGGCCGTCAGTGGCCGCGCCAGATGTTCGGCGAGCTGCACCATGCCGCCGTCCACCGTTGCGGCCTGCGCGCCCGATTCCACGGAGGTCAGCACCTCGAAGTTCTCGTTGGAGGCGCAGTAGAACAGGAAGCCCAGAAACGAGAGCATGCCCGGCTCGGCCGTCATCACCGAGCGCACGGCGATGTCGAAGATCTCCCGTCCGGTTCGCGTGCGCAGATGCCGGCGCATCCAGGAGTCCAGCGTCTGGTGATCCCACTCGCTGGCGCGTTCGGTCTCCCAGGGTGCGTGCAGATCCAGCGCCTTCTGCTGCTTCGTCAAGGTCTGGATCGCGCGCTGCAGCTCGAGCAGCGCCAGTGGATTCGCATTCGGAATCAGGCCCCGGTACCGCTTGAGCCGGTCGCGTCCCCCGTGGTCCAGGTGCAGGAGGCGGGCACCGTCGGTGAATTGCGGCAGTTCCTGCACCCCCGCAGACCGGGCGAGCGTCTGCAACTCGCTGTGCGCGGCGCCGATCCATTGGCCGCCGATGTCCACGGTCCGTCCGGCGAGCTCGGTGACGCGTGTGCGCCCGCCGATGCGATCACGGGCTTCCAGTACGGTGACGCGCAGTCCGGCGTCATGCAGCTGCCGGGCGCATTGCAGGCCCGAAAAACCGGCGCCGATGACGATGCAGTCGCTTGGATTCATGTGGGTCCCAGGCGGGTGGAGGCGACACGGCGAAACAGGCGCCGGTCGCGGGATTCGGTCCAGGTGAACAGTGTCAGTTGGTCCAGCACCAGTTCGCCGTCCGGCGGCGGGCTGGCATCCAGCCGTCGTCGGGTGCACTCCCGGTCGGCATCGGGCAGGCGGCGGTCAAGCCGGGCCACGGTGACATGGGGCTTGGGCGGGCGTGTGT
>NZ_CAXFCL010000094.1:0-9589 GCF_964000955.1 uncultured Abyssibacter sp. | reverse complement strand
GTGCGTCTGCCCGAACACGATGTTGTCGGGCTCGATCCCGGTGGCCTCGACCACGGCGTCACGCACGCCTTGCTGAATCAGGTTGCCGGCACCGACGGCGTCCAGCACCAGGAACAGCACCCGGGTGACGCTGCCGTCTTCCCGTGGCTCCTCGACGGCCATCGCGCGAATCCAGGTGTGTTCCTCACCCTGCTCGCCGACATGCAGCCGCTCCGCCGCCGGTTCGGTCAGCGAGTCGCCGAGGGCACCGAACGGGTCCGGAAGATTCTGCGTGGGATCGATGCCGAACCCGCCCAGATTGAATTTCTGCAGATGCGTGGCTCCGCCGATTCGTGGCTCCTCGATGCCGTCAATCTGCGCCTGCGTCGGCACCACCGACGCCTTCGCCGCGCCGACGCGCAACTGTCCGGCCACGATCGGGTAAACCGTCACGGTGACGCTGTCCGACGCCGCGCGACCGCGCGTGTCGGTGACCGTGACCTCGAAGCTCAGCACCGTCTCCTGCTCGACATCGGGCGCGAGGAAACTGGTCACGGCGGAATCGGCCCCGATCAGTTCGACGACCGCTCCGTCGACCTGGGTCCAGGCGTAGGTCGCGATGCCGTCATCGGGATCGCTGCTCGCCGCGGCGCTCAGGATCACCGTGTTGCCTTCGTCCGTGCTCTGATCGGCGCCGGCATCGGCCACCGGCGCCGCATTCGGCGCGACGGTCACCTGCACCTTATCGGTGGCGCTGGCGCCTTCGTTGTCGGTCACCCGCAGGGTGACGCGGATGGTCGTGTCGGCCTCGACATCCGGCGCGACGAAGTGCGCGGTGGCCCGATCGGCATCCTCGATGCTGACCGACGTCGTGTCGCTGCTCCACGCGTATTGCGCGATCACGCCGTCGGGGTCGCCGCTGGCGGTCCCATCCAGCATGACGACCTGACCGGCGAAGCCCTGCCGGTCGTCGCCGGCATCAGCCACCGGCGGTGTGTTGACCGGCTCCACGGTGATCAGCACCTGGTCCGACGCACTGGCGCCGGCATCGTCGGTCACCGTCAATTCGAAGGTCAGCACCAGACTTGTCGTCGTCGCGGGCGCCGTGAAGCTGGCCTGCGCGCTATTGGCGCCGGTCAGTTCGATGGCGCCGTCACCGACCAGACGCCAGCGATAGGCGGCCACGGTGCCGTCGGGGTCCGAACTGGCCGAGCCATCCAGCGTGACGGACTGCTCTTCGGCAACGCTGCGATCCGCGCCAGCGGTGGCCACCGGCGGCGTGTTGACCGGTGGGTTACCCGGCAGGTCGATAATGATGACTTCCAGGACCGCCGATGCGGTGGCACCGGCGTCGTCGGTGGCGGTCACGCGGAAACCGAGCGTGGTGTCGGCGTTGACCTGGGGGGCGCTGAAGCCAGGACGGGTGGCCTGCGGATCGTCCAGCACGACCTCCGGACCGCCGACCTGCTCCCAGGCGATACCGGCGACCGAACCATCCGGATCGCTGATCCGCGCCGAAAGCCTGACCATGCCGCCCTCGTTGATGGTCAGCGGCGAGTTCACGGAGACGACCGGAGGCTGGTTGACCTGACCGTCGTCGTTCATATCCGCCAGCGTCTGCTCGAAATGCGCGGCGGCGACCTCGGCGCTGACCAGTTCGCGCCCGGCCTTGCGGGCATCGCCGGTCGCGGCGGCCAGAAACGCCAGCACGTCGGTCTCGGCACCGAACGCGTCGTGGCTCTGCGCGAAGTTAAGCGAACGCCCCTGCCCCGCATCACGGGCTCGCTGGCTCACCTGCAAGCCGTTCGCGGGCTCCAGGTCCTCATCCAGCGTCAGCAGCAGACGGACGATGTTGAGGACCGCGGGCGGATCGGCGAACAGGTCAGCGCCGGTGGCACCGGGCACGAGGTCGATCGGCGTGATGATGTCGGCGCCGCTCGCGCTGCCCAGCGCGATATCGCCGATCAGAAATTCGAGCTGCTCACCGGAGGCGTAGGAAAAACGCCCCAGCGCATCGGTCCGCGAACGACCCGACGCAGCGGCGACTTCCAGGCCGGCCACCCGCGCGTCGACGAAGATCCCCGTGAGCGCGGTCTCCGGCGGTGATGCCGCATCGTCCCCGGAACTTCCCCCACACGCGCCCAAGACGGCCACGGCCGCCAGCGCAACCAAGCGTTGCATGCTCATTGTGTTGTCTCCCGCTGCCCGCATGACACGGGCCGCACAGCGTCTTTCTATTTATGGTTGGCCGGTCATTCGATGGACCGGCACTTTTTCATCATCGGTCGGAGACAACTGTAACGAAATCGTAAAAATTGCCCAGTCCTCACCGGGCATGGGGCTCAGGGGGTTGCGATCAACGCGTCCAGCGCCTCGCGAACGGCCAGGTCCTGCCGATCGCCAGCATGCGTTTCACCAATGAAACGGCCACGAATCACGCCATCGGCGTCCAGCAGATAGAACGCCGGCCAGTAGCGGTTGCCCATCGCGTTCCAGTACGCATGATCGTTGTCGACCATGACCGGGTGTTCGACGCCCAGCACCTCGCAGCGCCGTGCCACCTCGTCCAGTGCGCGCTCATAGCCGAATTCGGGGCTGTGGATGCCGACGACGGTCAGACCCCGATCCGCGTAGTCCGCGATCAGGGCGTTGACCCAGGGAATGGAACGGCGGCAGTTGATGCAGCCGAACGTCCAGAACTCGATGATCGTCGGGCCGTCGGACAGATCAGCCAGCGTCAGCGGCTCGCTGTTGATCCAGTACTCGGGTTCCGTCTGCGTGAAGGGTGGCGCCACCGGCGCGGCCATCACGCTGGCGGAAGTCAGCCACAGAATCAGGGTCATCAGGCGCATCGTCATTCTCCGGATCGGCGGTTGGACGTCATCCCGTCACTAGACCGTGACAACCGCGCGATCCTCCCATCCGCCAATCATCGAGACTGGTGTTCACCCCAACTTTACGGTGGTCCGAATCCGGCCGATGAACGGCGTGCTTCTCCGCCATGAGCCCGTCAGGGAACAGGCGTTTGTTCACGCAAGATTCAGTCGATTCAGCCTACCGTTGGGCGTTCATGACGCGGGGGAGACAATCCGTGGAGACGAATGAAAATGCCAAGGGCGGCCTGGCGCGATTGACCGCCGGCGCGGCAAGCCGAGACGCCTTCGAGCGCTCGGTGGAACAGGCCATCGAAGCAGCGCTTCGGCGCAAGCAGACGGAGTCGCTTTGCTGTCCCAGACCGCTCCACAAACTGGTGGACCGACTGACCCGGCAACTGGACATCCGCGGCGAGGATGTCATCGATGCCGTCCAGCGCATGGAATCCCGGCGCGAGGTGGTGGTCATCAGCACCGGCGTCGGCTGGTCGGTCAGACTGGCCGAACACGACGGCGTCGACTCCGCCAACGGCGGCTCCATGAGCAGTGAATCCGCCTGGGTGATGATCCGCGGACAGCTGGACACGATGCGTACCGCGGTTGACGACTAGCAGCGCGACAGGCGATTGACCAGCGCGACCACGTCCGGCCCGCTGTGGTAGATCCCGAAGCCGAAACGCAACCGGTCGTCACGCACGTCGGTCACCACGCCGGCCTCGGCCAGCGCCTCCTTGAGCTGGGCCGCCCGCGGCGAGCGGAAGGTGAGGAAATTGCCTCGCGTCAGCGGCATCGGCGGAATCAGTTCGTCCATGCCCAGCCCTGCGACCGGCAACGCCGACAGCATCTGCTGCTGCAGACTCTCGACATGCAGATGGATCAGGTACGGGGTCAGGCTCTGACTCTCCAGCCAGCCCTGCACGGCATTGAATCGGTACAGCGCGGAAGGGTCGAAAGTGGAGCCGGCGAAGCGCATGGCGTCCTGGGCGTAAGGCACGCCCTGCTGCGCGTCGGACAGCCCCTCGAAACCGGCGAACCAGCCAGTGTTGACCGGGCGTTCGCCCCAACCCGGCGGGCAATGCATGAAACAGGCGCCCTCGCCCGCCATCGCGTACTTGTAGCCGCCGGCGAGAAAGAACGCGCGATCGGCCGAGACCGACCAGTCTACCGGAAACGCCATGAAGCTGTGGTAGCCATCGACGGCAATCAGCGCCTGCTCCGAAGCCACGGCCGCCACCGCCGCGTGAATGTCGGGCACGACGAAACCGGAGTTGAAGAAGGTCTGCGACAGGTAGACGAAATCGAACGCGTCGTCGGCCGCCGCCTCGGCCCAGCGGGACTGGAAGCTCTCGAAGGGTTCCACCGGCACCCGGGTCGCGACCGCCTCGCCGGCCTCCTCCCAGCGCTCGAGCTGGCGAGCGAAGGAATGGAACTCGCTGTCGGTGGTCAGCACCCGCATCGGCCGTTGCACGACCGCGCTCGCCAGACGCAGCACGAACTCGTGCAGGTTGGTGGCGAACGCCACCGTGGCCGGGTCCGGCAGGTTGAGCTGCCGCGCGATGTGGCGCTGCGCCGTCGGAACCACGGTGTCGAACACATGCGACCACTTCGCGTCGATCCAGCGGGCGGCATCGTCCCAGGCCCGAATCTGGGCATCGCGTGCGACATCCGGCCAGGGATGATGACTGTGCGCCGCGAAATGCAGCCGGTGCGGATCGGCCAGAAACCGGGAGAATGCGGCGGTGTACATGCGCGCCAGTCTATCGCGCCCGGGGTAAACCCGAATGTGCCCCCCGAAACGCGGAACCGTGGTCCACATCCACCCGGCAACCCGGCTAAGATCGGAGCCATGAAATCCCTCTACCCAGAACTCCAAGCCCGGCGCACCGGCACGCTGCCCACCGAAGACGGCCACACCGTCTGGTTCGAGGAATCCGGCAACCCGGACGGGGTTCCCGTGGTGTTCGTGCACGGTGGCCCCGGCGGCGGTACGCAGCCGTTGTACCGGCGCTTCTTCGACCCGGCACGCTACCGCATCGTGCTGTTCGATCAGCGCGGTTGCGGCCGGTCGACACCGCACGCGGAACTGGAACACAACAACACCTGGGCGCTGGTCAGCGACATGGAACGACTGCGCGAGTTGCTGGAGATCGACGCCTGGGTCGTGTTCGGCGGCTCCTGGGGCTCCACGCTGTCACTGGCCTACAGCCAGAACCATCCCGATCGCACGCTGGCGATCATCCTGCGCGGCATTTTCCTGCTGCGGCAGCAGGAACTGGAATGGTTCTACCAGGACGGCGCCAGCCGCATGTACCCGGATGCCTGGGAGCAGTACATCCAGGCGATACCGGAGGACGAGCGCGACGACCTGCTCCAGGCCTATTACCGACGGCTGACCCACCCTGACGTGTCGGTTCGCGTCGCGGCGGCCCGCGCCTGGTCACGCTGGGAGGCGGCGACCAGCAAGCTCATCCCGAGCCTGGCGCTGGTCGAGTCGTTCCAGGACGCCCGGTTCGCCGAGGCCTTCGCCCGCATCGAAAGCCACTACTTCGTCCACGGCGGCTTTCTCGATCACCCGGACCAGCTGCTGCACAACGTCGACCGCATCCGCCACATCCCGGGCTTCATCGTCCAGGGGCGCTACGACGTCGTCTGCCCGCCCCAGACCGCCTGGGACCTGCACAGGGCCTGGCCGGAGGCCGAATTCCACATGGTGCCGGATGCCGGCCATTCCGCGACCGAGCCCGGCATCGTCGATCGACTGGTGGATGCCACCGACCGCACCGCGGATCGATTGTTTGGTCGGTGAGGCGCTACCAGCGAAACATGGGTAGCGGCGACCAGGGCTTCTTCAGGAAACGCTGACCGCCCAGCTGCAACAACCGCTTGTGGAAGCCCGCGTTGGCGAACCGACGCCGACCGGCCTGCAACACGGCCCGGTCGATCCCGTAGCTCACCAGTCCCAGCATCACGTCCGCCGAATCCGCGCGCCGGTACGGGTCGATGACCTCGGCATGCGGCCCGGTGTAGGCCCGCAGCTTGTGATGCCACAACACCATGCCGACGACGGGGTCCACCCAGCCGGGCTCGCCCAGTTCCAGCACGGCGTCGCGCGCCATGTCGGCGGAAGGTTCGAGGTACTCCAGCGTGTGATCGGTCCAGATACCGAGGTCGTGGTAGATCGTCGCCACGGCCGCCTGACGCATCGCCGTCTCGTCGTCGACCAGACTCGCGAAGGCGTGCAGCACCCGCGCGCAGTGATTGCGGTAGGCAATGTGATCGGAGCCCAGCAGCTCGCCGTATGGCTTCAGGCCCTCGTCCACCGTGACCAGTGCCAGATCGAATGGGGTCATCCTGTCGTCTCCATGCGGCGTGTCCATTGCGGCTCGAAACGCATGCCGGCCGCCTGCAGGCGTTCGATCAACGGTTCACCCATGGCCACCGCCGGGGTGAGCACGCCGGCCACCGCGGGCGTGTCGTCCAGCAGCAGGCAAAGCGCCGACTCCGACAGCATCTTCGCCGTTTCGTCGTAACCGGGATCACCGCCGCTGATCTGGGTGCGGATCGGCTGGCCACCGGCATTGGCCATGAACCGGATGCGAAACCAGCTGCGGGCACGGCGCTGCCGGCTCGGCCCCTCGCCCGGCGACTTGCGGGACAGCAGCCAGCGGCGCGTCGGACCAAACTGCGCCAGCGTGAAGAGCGTGGATGCGCCGGCCGCGGTGGCGAACACCGCCGGCAGACGACGCAGTTCCAGGTAATGCGCGTAGCCGAAATCCGGTCCGTAGCGCTCCAGTGCCCGCGCCGAACGCAGAATGACCTGCGGATCGATGGTCGGGAACGGTACGGCCCATTTCCGTAGCTGCGGCTCGTAGTGCACACCCTGCATCAGCGGCTTGATCCGCCGGCCGTCGCCGCGGGGCGTGGCGCCGCGCTGGCGACGCAGCCGCACGTAATGCCGCATCCGCGAAAACGCATGGATGGCCGAGTGCCAGGTTCCACCGGAGATGCGCATCGACACCCGCACGAAGCCGCGGATGCGAATCGGCACGCCGGGCGGGCATTGCAGCACCGTGTAGAGCACGCCCAGATCATGCGGAATGGAATCGAAGCCGCAGCAATTGACGATCCGGGCACCGGAGGCGCGGGCAGCCGAATCGAACTTCTGCAGGCAAAGCTCGACGAACTCCGGTTCACCGGTCAGATCGACGTAATCCGTGCCCTGCGCGGCGCAGGCCGCGACCAGCGCCGCACCGTGATGGATGTAAGGCCCCACGGTGGAGATCACCAGGCGCGTGGAACCGGCCAGCTTCGCCAGTGACTCGGCGTCGTGGCTGTCCGCCTGGACCAGACCCAGCGACTCGCAGCGCGGATTGATTCGCGCCAGCCGGCGCTTCACGTCCGCCAGCTTGCGCACGCTGCGTCCGGCCAGCGCCCAGCGCAGATCGGCCGGTGCATGGCGGGCCAGATACTCGGCGGTCAGACCGCCGGTGAACCCGGTCGCGCCGAACAGCACGAGGTCATATTGGGTTTCAGGCACGAGAGTCCTACCGGAGGTAATGCGTCACGCGAGCGATCCCTGCCCGTGCGATCGTCCGTCGCAGTCTATCAACGAGGTTGACGACGTGGAGCCCTCGTTCATCGGACATCCGGCAGCTGCAGAAACCGTCGCAGGTCATCTCGTGTCACGGTCTGATCAATGCCCAGGGTGTGATTGAGATACAGCAACATGACGTAGGCGGACTCCACCTTGTAGTCATCGGTGATCAGGCCATGGCTTCCATAGGAATGCCGGTAGCAGGCCGTCCCCATCTCCACCGCGATCGTGGCGACATCGGGCGGTGACTCGGGCATTACGAAGCCATATTCCAGCAGGATGTTGCGCGCCAGCGAGCCGAGGTGACGCTTGTTCATGTCCTGCGCCTTGTAGCTGTTGTCGGTGACCGCGCCTCCCAGAATGAGGAGCCGCCCCACCGGATTCCGGTTGTGGAAATCAGCCGCGGCGAACGTCATGCGCGCCAGCATTTCGGTCATGTCGGGCTTTCCCAACTCGGTCAGTCGCTGCGCCAGATGGTCCTCCAGTCGCGCGATGTAACGCCGTGTCACCTCGTTGAGCAGGTCATAGGGCGTGGGAAAGAACAGATAGATGCTGCGACGGCTCATGCCCAATCGCTCGGCCAGCGTCGGAATGGAAAAGCGCTCCAGCCCACCCTCCGCGAGCAGGGCATCCGCGCCCGCGACCACTTTCTCAACCCGTTCGCGCGACCGTGCCTGACTCGGTTTCCGCGCCGCGGGGGCACCGTCTATCTCTCTGTACATGTCCCGAACTATAGGCCTTGCCAAAATTAGGTACAAATGTTCCAATTAAATTGACAAAAGTTTAATAATCAGTCTGCGGCACATGCGCCACAAGCAGATGCAACGTGCGAAGTAAGGAGGAAAGACGCCATGCTGAATCCAAGAACGGCATTGATCGCGTTGGCTTTATTGGGTCTCGCCGGGTGTGCGGGAGACACTGCTGAAGTCGCACAGCCTGATGACACCGGAGGCGCCGGCCCGGACCCCGTTACCGACACGCCAGACGGCGAGCAGCTCCCGTTGCTGGGCAGTCGTCGCGGCGGGCACTACTGGCATGACTACTGCGCGGACAAACCCGACGACGCAGCGGTGCCTGACGATCCGCGAACGCTGGTCGTGCCAGGCGTCAACGAGGGCAAGGCCGTGCTGATGAATGCCTGGTACCACAGCTGTCAGGCCGACAACCGGCCGGAAACCTGTGGTGAGCTCAGGGCCCGCGCCAAGAGCGGTCTGGCGATCGTCGCCGCGGAGGGTCGCATCGGCGCGGCCAGCATGTTCTCGGGGGACTACTCCGAGTCCAGCTTCGCGTTTGATGCGTACGAATACGCGGGCATGTGGAACTCGATCTGGGGCTTGAGCGAGCGACCCGCCAACTACGACCAGCTGGTGGCGCAGCGCTGGGGCATGCCGCTGTCCGCCGTGCGCAATCCCTACCCACTGGATGGAGAGGACCCGAACCTGACCGATGGCGGCAGCGGACAGTTGCCGATGGGCGTCACGCAGCTTCGCGAGGAAGACGGAACCTGGACGGGCCAGCTCAACACCACTTGCAGCATCTGCCACGGCGGCGGTGTCGGCCTGCCGGAGGAAGGCGAAGGCCTGGGCGCGATGTACGGCACGAACAGCCTGTCGGATATCACGGTGATGTTCACCGATCTGGCGCGACTCGCCCCGCAGCAGGCGGCGCTGGCGATCATTTCGCAGAACAAGGTCCGCGGCACCGGCAACATCACCAACTTCCAGCTGTTCGGCACGCTGACGCTGGCGGACTACGAAACCATCCCCAGCTATCTGACCGTGCAGGCAGAACCCTCGACGGGTACCGAAGACCCACCGGTTTGGTGGAACGTCGGCAGTCGCACGGCAAAGTTCTTCGACGCCGGCCAGCTGGTCGACGCCAAACGCATCGAACTGTCGTTCCACTTTCCGGACTTCTTCAGCGACATCGACAACGCCAAGCAATGGGTTCTGGACCACATGCAGGATTCCGACGCCTGGATCAGTTCGCTCAAGGCACCGGCCTGGCCAGAGCAGACGCTGGGAGCGATTGACGAACCGTTGGCCGAGGCCGGCGCCATCCTGTTCCACAACAAGGACCTGTGGGCTGAAGGCCTGGATAACCCGGTCGATCGACCCGACGGCGGCAATGGCTCCTGCGCCGG
>NZ_CAXFCL010000093.1:0-4728 GCF_964000955.1 uncultured Abyssibacter sp. | reverse complement strand
GTGCGGCTGGTGCTGGTGCACGGTGCCCGCCCGCAGATCGAATCCCGCCTCGAACACGACGCCTGCCCCTGCGATGTCGTCCAGGGCCTGCGCATCACCACGCCGGCCGCGATGGGCAGCGTGACCGCCGCGGTGGGCGCGGTGCGCATGGAACTGGAGGCATTGCTGTCCACCGGGGTCGCGAGTTCTCCCATGGGCGGCGCGCGGCTGGAGGTCACCGGCGGCAACTGGGTGGTCGCACGGCCGGTTGGCGTCCGTCACGGCGTGGATTTCCAGCTGACCGGCGAGGTCCGTCGCATCAACGTCGACCCGATCCAGGCGGCGCTGAATCGCGGCGCTATCGTGCTGCTGTCTCCGGCCGGCTATTCGCCCACGGGCGAGACCTTCAATCTGCTCGCCGAGGAGGTCGCGCTCAAGGCCGCCGTGGCGCTGCGCGCCGACAAGCTGGTGTACCTGCATCCGGAACCGTCCGCCGCGACGCCGAACCAGTGGTCGCTGACCACGGCCCGCGAACAGCTGGCGCAGACGCCGGACGACGCGCTGTTCCGCGCCGCCGTCGAGGCCGCCGAAGCCGGCGTGCCGCGGGTTCACGTGGTGAGCGCGATGTCCGACGGTGCGCTGCTGACCGAGCTGTACACCCGCGACGGCATCGGCAGGATGATCGCCAGCGACGGCTACGACGCCGCGCGACCGGCACGCATCGACGATGTCGGCGGCATCCTGCAACTCATCGAACCGCTGGAACGCAAGGGCGTGCTGGTGCCGCGTTCCCGCGAGCAGCTGGAACTGGATATCGACCGCTTTCTGGTCATGACCCGGGATGCCATGGTCATCGGCTGCTGCGCGCTGATGCCGTACCCGGACGAACAGATCGGCGAGATCGCCTGCATCGTCGTCCACCCCGACTACCAGCGCGAAGGCCGGGCCGACGCGCTGCTGCGTCAGGCCGAAGCGCGGGCGCGAGCCGAGGGGCTGACACGCGTCATGGCACTGACGACGCACACGCCGCACTGGTTCGTCGAACGCGGTTTCAAGCAGGCTGACGTCAACTCGCTGCCGGTGGAAAAACGCGCGCTCTACAACCTTCAGCGCAACTCGCAGGTGTTCATCAAGACGCTGTAGGTCCCCCCGTCCCGCCAAGCGGCGTCTTTCCCGGCTGTGCGATCACCGCGGTAAAGCCGATCTTGTCCTGCACCGCCTGCCGGTTGGCGTCCCAGAACACCTGGAAGAATCCCAGCAGCCCGGTGGCGAGACCCGCCGCATAACCGCCGTAGCGCAGAAACGCTCCCCAGTACCGCAGCGGCCGACCGCTCAGATGGACCACGCGAATGCCCAGCAGGCGCTTGCCGGGCGTGGCCCCGTTCCACCAGACGGGGAACACGGTGAAGTAGAGCGCACCCCAACCGAGCCCGAGGCCCAGGTCGGAGGCGAGGGTCTTGATCGTGTCCAGCATGCTGAAGCGCCGTGGCCCGGCCACGGCCGGCTCCGCAACGGGCTCGTCCACCGGCATCTCCGATGGGTCGGCCGCCGCGACACCGGATGCCGCGGCGGCCAGCAGGGCCTCGCGTTCCGTCGGGTGCTCGTCAGCGAAATCCGCGACTGCCCCAAGAATGTCGTCCTCCGCGAGTCCGTGCTCCGTCGCCGCCTCCGCGAAGCCTTGCGCAGCCTCCAGACGACACGCCGCATCGTCGCAGAGCGACAGCGCTCCGAAACTCATCGCCGTAGCCATGCCCTCGAAGAAACCTTCGCCGTCCTCGGCCGGTACCGAATCGTTGGCATACCGGTCCCATAGCGGTTGGAGCACGAGGCCGGCGACGACGAACACGCAGAGCGAGGCAAACACGACACCCGCCTTGTGCAGCCAGCGCGACCAGCGGCGCTCCAGCTTCCAGCGATGGCCCAGCACGTAGATCAACGCCGCGATACCGATCGCCAGCAGATAGCCGCCCTGGTTCGCGAGAATCGCGACCATCAGACCATCGATGCCAAAGGCGACGGCCCGGCGCCACGGCCGGGCGAGCGGTGTTCCGATCAAATCCGGCGCGACCCGGAACGCATCCGGCGTAACAATGGACCGATCATCACGCGACGCGATGTGCCCACTATCCGATTCCGCTCCCATTAAAACCATTTCCCCGATCGACCCCATGACGACGCGCAAACCATAACCCGCGCGGGCAACCTGGCAAGCTTCCCAGCCGCTTGCGTTCTTGCCCCAACCCTGTACAACCGGCGTCGCAATCCACAGGCCGTTTCCGCCCACATGAGCAACCCCATCGATCACAACGCGGCATGGGCCCGCCGCGATCTCGAGCGCGTCTGGCACCCCTGTACCCAGATGAAGGATCACGAGGCCCTGCCGCCGCTGCCGATCCGCTCGGCACGGGGCGTCTGGCTGGAGGACTTCAACGGTCAGCGCTACATCGACGCGGTCAGTTCCTGGTGGGTGAACCTGTTCGGTCACAGCAATCCGGTGATCACCGCGGCGCTGAAGGATCAGCTCGACACGCTGGATCACATCATGCTCGCGGGCATGACCCACGGCCCGGCGGTGGAACTGGCCGAGGCGCTGACGCGACTGGCACCCGATCCGCTGACGCGCTGCTTTTACGCCGACAACGGCTCGGCGGCCGTCGAGGCCGCGCTGAAAATGAGCTTTCACTACTGGCTCAACCGCGGTGAAACCCGCCCGCGTTTCATCTCGCTGTCGAACAGCTACCACGGCGAAACCCTGGGCGCGCTGGCGGTGGGGGATGTCCCGCTCTACAAGTCCACCTACGGACCACTGCTGCTGGACAACATCGTCGTGCCCGGGCCGGACTGCTTTGGGCGTCCGGAGGGCGTGAGCTGGCGGGAGCATTCCGAAGCGGCATTCGCTGCCATGGAGGAGACGCTGGAGCGGCATGCGCACGAAGTCTCGGCCGTGATCGTCGAGCCACTGGTGCAATGCGCCGGGTCGATGCGCATGTACGATCCCGTCTACCTGACGCGGCTGCGTGAGGCCTGCGATCGCCACAACGTGCACCTGATCGCCGACGAAATCGCGGTGGGCTTCGGTCGTACCGGCAGCCTGTTCGCCTGCGAGCAGGCCGGCATCGCGCCCGATTTCATGTGTCTGTCCAAGGGCATTACAGGCGGCACGCTGCCGCTGTCCGTGGTGCTGACGTCCGAGACGGTCTACCAGGCGTTCTACGACGACTACGTGAACATGCGCGCGTTTCTGCACTCGCACAGCTACACCGGCAATGCCCTGGCCTGCCGGGCCGCGCTGGCGACGCTGTCGATCTTCGAATCACGCGACGTACTGGCCGAGGTGCGCGCCAAGGGTGCTGCGATGGAGGCCGCCGCGGCGGAACTGCTGGATCACCCGAACGTCGGCGACATCCGCCGCCACGGCATGATCATGGCGATCGAACTCGTCCGCGACCGCGACACGCTGGAACCCTTCGACTGGCGCGAGCGCCGTGGCCGTCGCATCCACAAGTACGCGCTGACGCAGGACGTGTTACTCCGGCCGCTGGGCGATGTGGTCTATTTCATGCCGCCCTATGTGATCAACGACGACGAAATCGCCCGCATGGTCGGCGCCGCCATTCGCGGCATCGACATCGCGGTGCGGGACTGAACCCGGTGCGCATATCCCGCTTCTTCGTCGACCATCCGCTGGCGCAGGATCTGCGTTTCGAGTTACCGGATGACGTTGCCCATCATCTGGTGCGGGTGCTCCGCTCCCCGGCCGGCACGCGCCTGCGGCTGTTCAACATGGACGGCGTTGAATTCGAGGCGACGCTTTGCGAGGTGGCCAAGCGGTCCGCCAGCGTGATCTGCAAAGCGCCGGTCGAGACCGCGCCGGAGTCCCCGATCCGCACCACGCTGTACCAGGCGCTGAGCAAGGGCGAGCGCATGGACTACGCCATCCAGAAGTCCACGGAACTGGGGGTCTCCCGCATTCAACTACTGAATACGCAGCGGGTGGACGTGCGCCTGGGCGGTGACCGCCTCGAAAAACGCATGCAGCACTGGCGGCGCGTGGCCATCGCCGCGGCCGAACAATGCGGCCGCGCCTCGGTCCCGGAGCTGCTGCCGCCGGTCGACTGGCCGGTCCCGGCGCCTCACCCGGGTGCATCACTGATCCTGGACCCGGATGCGCGTAACGGTCTGGGCACGATCGCCGCGGCCGAGGATTTCGCCATCGCCGTCGGACCCGAGGGCGGGTTCGGCGAAAACGAAGTCCATCAGGGACTGGACCAGGGATGGACAGGCATCCGGTTCGGCCCACGCATCCTGCGCACGGAAACCGCCGGCCCGGCGATGCTGGCGGCCTTGCAGAGCCGCTGGGGGGATCTCCAGGGAGCCCTGATCTAGCTGAGAAACGCCGGCAGTTCGGTGGCGTCCAGCGAGCCCGCCTCCACACGCACCAGCGCGCTGGCGATCTTCGACTCGATGCGATCCAGGTTGGGAATCAGCGCGACGTTGGTGCCGATGCGCACGCGGCAAGCGGTGTTGTCCCGTTCCGGCAGGTCGTCCGACCAGTCCTGCTGCAACGCGCGTTCGTTGACGGTCACCAGATGCGGATAGCCCTGCGCGACCATCACGTACTGACCGGCCATGACCTGGTCGGTCACCGTGTTGACGACCAGCAGCCGAGCGCGCGGCATGCGTTCGGGAATCGGCAGCCCGAGCAGCCCCTCGACGGCGACCAGTGGCAGGCGCCGGTCGCGCCAGTCG
>NZ_CAXFCL010000092.1:0-3803 GCF_964000955.1 uncultured Abyssibacter sp. | reverse complement strand
GGCGAGTACCGCACTTGCTGTCTTCCCATCGCTCCATCCTCTCAAGCTTTGGAGCCTCCGAGAAACCCGGGGCGGTTCAGGCCTTGACGATCAACCTTGTTTCGGCACAACCACCGTCTTTCGCTTCAACCATACACATTCTCGATTGCTGCCGGTTATCCACCCGAACATCGGATGCCACTTACCGGCGCTGCGGTAGTCTCAACTGATGAACGGCGCAAGCACGCGCTTGCGTGATCAGGCAGCAAGACGCTGCATGGGTTTGTCGACAAAGGAAGGTAACGACATGGGATTCGGTGGAATTTTTGGTTTGCTGGTACTGATCGCGGATATCTTCGCGATCATCAAGGTGGTGCAGTCCGGCGCGGAGGATTTGCACAAGGTGCTGTGGGTGGTGCTGATCATCCTGCTTCCGGTGATCGGTCTGATCATCTGGTTTCTCGCCGGGCCGGGGGACAAGAAGCTCAGGATTTAGCGAGACCGAACTGTCGTGTAGTTGACAGATTTCGGGTTGGCGCGGGCTCTACGCTCGGGGTTTGGTTCATCACCCGGACAACGCCATGCGCAATCGTGAGCAGTGGATGAGGGAATACCTCGTCAGCCACCGCCATCCCGTCAATTCGCTGATTCATTTGATCTGCGTGCCGCCGATCGTGTTTTCCACCATCGCGCTGGCGTGGCTGGTGCAGCAGGGCCGGAAATGACCGATCTGACGGGGAAGGTTGTCTGGATCACCGGGGCGTCGGGCGGGATCGGCGAAGGGCTGGCGCTGCGGGCCGCCGAGCGCGGCGCGAAGCTGGTGCTGACGGCGCGGCGCGAGACGGAGTTGATGCGCGTGCGCAACATCTGCCCGCGGCCGGAGGATGTCGCGGTGCTGCCCTGCGATCTGGCGCAGCTCGATGATGTGGATGCGCTTCGCGAGCGGGCGGAGAGCTTCTTCGGCCCGATCGATGTGCTGGCGAACAACGCCGGGTTGTCGCAGCGCACGCTGACGATGGATACGTCGATGGACATCTGCCGCCGCATCATGGAGGTGGATTTTTTCGCGCCGGTGGCGCTGAGCCGCGCGGTGCTGCCCGGCATGCTGGAGCGCGGGCAGGGGCATATCGTCGTGGTCAGCAGCGTGTTCGGGCACATCGCCATGGCGCGCCGCTCGGCCTACGCCGCGGCCAAGCATGCACTGCACGGCTATTTCGATTGCGCGCGCGTGGAACTGGGGGACAAGGGCATCCGCTTCACCACGGTCTGCCCCGGATTTGTCAGCACGCAGGTGTCGGTCAACGCGCTGACCGCCAGCGGCCAGCCGTTCGGGGATGTGGATTCGGAGATCGCCGGGGGCATGCCGCCCGCCGTCTGCGCCGAACGGATCTGGCGGGCGGTGGAACGCAACCGGCCGGAAGCGATCATCGCCGGCAAGGAGGCGTTCGCCGTCTACTTCAAGCGCTTTCTGCCGCTGACCGCCTACACGGCCTTCGCCCGCCGCCTCAAGGTGCACTGAGGCGGCGGACGCGGCCGTCGGCGGGTTCAGTCCGCCGTGTCTTCCGTCTCCGACTCGGCGGTCTCGTCCTTGGCCGCCGGGTCGTATTGCCTGAACCAGCCCATGATGTTGTCGGTCTTGGCGATCAGGCGGCTGGGCCGGCTGGCGATGTGGTGGGACGAGCCGGGAATGCGGATCAGCGCGGTGTCGATCTTGCGCAGCTTGAGCGCGGTGTAGAACTGCTCGGCCTCCCAGGTCGGGGTGCGCCAGTCCTGTTCGCCGACCATGACCAGGGTCGGGGTTTCGACGTGGCCGACCAGGCTGATCGGCGAGCGCTCGAAGTAGGCCTGCGGGTTGTCCCAGGGGTCTTCGCGAATCCAGTGACGGCGGACATAGGCCGCGATGTCGCCGGTTAGCGCCTCGGTGAACCAGTTGATCACCGGCTTGACCGTGGCGGCGGCGACGAAGCGGTTGGTCTTGCCGACGATCCAGGCCGTGAGCACGCCGCCGCCGGAGCCGCCGGTGACGAACAGGCGCTCCGGGTCGGCGTAATCGCGCTCGATCATCGCGTCGACCACGGCCATCAGGTCGTCGTAGTCATTGCCCGGGTAGGCGAGATCGATGAGCTGGGCGAATTCCTCGCCGTAGCCGGTGGAACCGCGCGGGTTGGACCAGACGGTGACGTAGCCATCGGCCGCGTAGCGCTGGATTTCCGCCGCGAAGAACGGGCCGTACATGGTGTGCGGGCCGCCGTGGATTTCCAGCAGCAGCGGGAAGCTGCCATCCGCCTTGAAGTCTGGCGGCAGGGCGACCCAGGCTTCGATCTCGCGGCCGTCGTGGCCGGACTTGACGGTGAATTCCTCGATGCGGGCGAGATCGAGATACGGCAGCACGTCGTCATTGAGCGCGGTGAGCACGCGGTTCTTCACCCGGCGCCCGGCCACGGCGATTTCGGCGGGGCGGTCGGTGGAGCCGGCGGTGTAGGCGATGACGGGGCGGCCTTCGGTGGAGACCGAGAAATCCGCCGAGGCGTAGGGCCGGCCGATTGAGGTGCCGCCCAGCCCGGAAACGGCGATGGCGTGGTCGCCATCGGTGTCGATCTCGAACAGATCGATCTGGCCGGCGTTCTCGATCTCCACGTACAGGCTGCGCCCGTTGGGTGCCCAGGCGAGTTTGCCCATGGAGCGGTCCAGGTCGGCCGCGAGTTCGCGCACGTTGCCGCCGTCGGCATCCATCAGATACAGGTTGTCCTGCTCGTAGGAGAGCACGTGATCATCGAAGCCGAGGAAGGCGATGGTCTTGCCGTTCGGCGAGACGACGGGGCTGTAATCGGGGCCGTCGCGGTCGGTCAGCGCGTGGATGGACTTGTCCTTCAGCTCCACCGCGTAGATCTCGCTCTCGATGGGGTCGAGATCGCGATCCTCGGCCAGATTGCCGCTGACGAGCACCGTGTCGTTGTCCAGCCAGGCCGGCTGGCCGAGGTCGGCCTCGCCGAAGGTGAGCTGGCGCGGCGAGCCGCCATCGGCCGACAGCACGAAGAGTTGATCCGTGCCTTTCTTCAGATAGCCCTGGCCGTCGAAGCGGATGGTCAGATCGTCGAACACGCGGACGGGATCATTCCACTTGGCGCCTTCCGGCGCGCTCGGCGGCTTGGCGAAGCTGGGCGTCTCGCCGGGCACGAACATGGTGAACGCGATCTGGCGGCCGTCGGGCGACCACACGGCGCCAGCCGCGCCTTCCTCGAGCTGCGCCAGCGAAAAGCTCTTGCCGGTGTCGAGGTACAGCAGCCGCAGTTCCGGCTTGCCTTTCGCCGACGTGGAATAGAGCAGCCGGGTTCCGTCCGGCGACCACACCGGGCCACCCGCCGAGGCGCCGCCGGTGACCAGCGGGCGCTGTTCGCCGGAGTCCACGTCGATGATCCACAGATCGCCGCGATTCTGGTCACTGCGGCGGTCCATGGAATGCCGGACATAGACGATCGATTCACCGTCCGGCGACACGCGCGGCGTGCCGGCATATTCCAGATCGAAGACGCGTTCTGCGGTAAAGCGGTTGGATTCGGGTTCCGGTGCGTCCTGCGCCTGCGCCGGCAGAATGCCAGCGAGCAGGCAGGCTGCGGAGGCTGCGAGTCGGTTCAACGTGGTTCCCCTGAGCATATTCAATGCCCGCACGATACCGCGTTCGCCGTGCGGGGGGGGGTTAGGCGTTGCGCTTGCGGTGCCAGGGGATGAGCGCGGCGCTGAGCAGCAGCATCAGGGCGCCGTAGAGCAGGATGGCGAACAGGGTGTTGTCGCCCACCGGGTCGCTGGTGCCGACCACGGCGGGG
>NZ_CAXFCL010000091.1:0-4236 GCF_964000955.1 uncultured Abyssibacter sp. | reverse complement strand
GCAACCCCGCTGGTGGTGACCGGTGAATCCGGGCAGCTGCGGATCGCGTTGTCCGACGACGGCCGGCTCGACGTGCCATGGCGCTTTCGGGATGCGTTTCCGCGGCCGTGGCGCGCCGCGGCGGGCGAGGCGCAGGCACGCTGATCCGCGGCGGCGGTTGGATGGGCGGGAACGGACCTCTATCATCGCGCGATGACAGACGATCAGACCGGCCGGACCGGGCTCACACCCAATCAGGTTTACCGTCGCCTGCTGGGCTACGCGTTTCCCTACTGGCGGATGTTCGCGCTCGCGATCCTGAGCATGGCGTTGCTTTCAGCGTCGGACGTGGCGCTGACCTGGCTGATGCAGCCGCTGCTGGACGGCAGCTTCGTCGAGCGCGACCCGACGGTGATCCGCTGGATGCCGGTCGCGATTCTCGTCCTGTTTCTCGTGCGCGGCGGCACGCAGCTCACCTCCGCGTACTGCATGGCCTGGGTCGGCCGCTACGTGATCAAGACGATCCGCACCGATTTGTTCGCACAGTACCTGCGCCTGCCGGTGAGTTTCTTCGACCGGGAGGCGGGTGGGCAGCTGATCGCCCGCCTGACCTACCACGTCGACCAGGTCGCCGAGTCGACGACTTCGGCAATCGGCACGGTGATCAAGGACGGCCTGACCGTCATCGGCCTGCTGTGTCTGATCGTCTACATGAACTGGAAGCTGGCGTGCTTCGTCCTCGTCGTCGGGCCGATCATCGCGGTGCTGGTCAGCGTGGTGTCTCGTCGCTTTCGCAAGCTGTCTCGACGCATCCAGCAGTCGATGGGCAACACGGTGCAGGTCGCCGACGAGGTGATCTCCGGGCATCGCGTGGTCAAGGTGTTCGGTGGACAGGATCTGGAGGCCGACCGTTTCGAGCAGGTCAACGAATACAACATGCGCCAGCATCTCAAGATGGTGCTGGCGCGCGGCGGCAGCACGGCGCTGATTCAGTGGATCGCGGCATTCGCGATCTCGGCCATCGTGTTCATCGCGACCACGCAACCGACCATGACGCCTGGCGCATTCGCGGCGTTCATGGGCGGTTTGATCGGTTTGCTGCGCCCATTGCGCAACCTCACCACCGTCAACGAACGCATTCAGCGGGGGATCTCGGCAGCCTCGGACATCTTCGATCTGCTGGATCAGCCGGGAGAGCCGGATTCGGGTGATCGGGTCGCGACCCGTGTGAACGGAGAGTTGCGCTTCGATCACGTCACCCTGCGCTACGGAGAGACCTCGCGCCCGGCGGTGCAGGACGTCAACCTCACGGTTCCGGCCGGTCGGGTTGTTGCTTTCGTCGGCCGTTCCGGCAGCGGGAAGACCAGCCTGCTGTCGCTGATCCCAAGGTTTTACGAGCCGGTCGAAGGGCGGATCTGGCTCGACGAGCAACCGCTCCGCGACTACACGTTGCCCAGCCTGCGACGGCAGATCGCGCTGGTGGATCAGAGCGTGACCCTGTTCAACGCCACGGTCGCGGAAAACATCGCCTACGGCGTCGGTCGGCAGGTGTCGGACGACGAGATCCGGGCGGCGGCCGCGAGCGCGCACGCGCTGGAGTTCATCGAAAAGCTGGAGCACGGACTTGACACCGAGGTCGGCCAGAACGGCGTGTTGCTCTCGGGCGGTCAGCGCCAGCGCATCGCCATCGCCCGCGCCATCCTCAAGGACGCCCCGATCCTGATCCTCGACGAGGCGACATCGGCGCTGGACACGGAATCCGAGCGCAAGATTCAGGCGGCGCTGGACGGTTTGATGCAGGGCCGGACAACGCTGGTGATCGCCCACCGGTTGTCGACCATCCAGAACGCCGATCTGATCGTGGTCATGGATGACGGCCGTGTCGTGGAGCAGGGGACGCACGCCGAGTTGCTCGCCGGGAACGGGGCTTATGCGGCGCTGCACCGGCTCCAGTTCGAGGACGACTGACCGCCCCGTGACGTTGCTCGAACATGCCTGGCAATCCCGTTGGCACCCACTGTCGTGGTTGCTGCTGCCGTTGTCGTGGGTGTTTTCGGGGGTCGCAGCGTTGCGCAGGCTGGGGTTTCGCCGGGGCTGGAAGCCCGTCGTGTCCGCCGCGGTTCCGGTGATTGTCGTTGGCAATCTCAGCGTGGGCGGAGTCGGCAAGACGCCGCTGGTGTTGTGGCTGGCCTCGCGGTTGCGCGACCAGGGATGGCGGGTCGGCATCGTCTCGCGCGGCTACGGGCGCCAGTCCACCGGGTTGCAGCGCGCCGACGCCCACAGCGAGGCGCGCCTGGTCGGGGATGAGCCGCTGCTGTTCGCGCGTGCCGGATTCCCCGTGGCCGTCGCCGAACGCCGGGTGCAGGCGGCGCAAGCACTGGAGCGCGATGTCGACATCGTGATCGCCGACGACGGGTTGCAGCACTACGCCATGGCGCGGGCCGCCGAAATTGTCGTCGTCGATGGCAAGCGGGGGTTCGGCAACGGCCGTGCGCTGCCCGCCGGGCCGCTGCGGGAGCCGGTGTCCCGGCTTGCTTCGGTCGATCTCGTACTGGTCCGCGATGGCGATCCGGAGGACGTCCTGCCGGCGTCGAATGTCGACATGTTTCGTTACGACGTGGAACCGTCGGTGTTGCAATCCCTGGACGGGCGGAACCGCTGCTCGCTGACCGATTGGCGCGGGCGGCGTGTTCACGCCGTCGCGGGGATCGGTTTTCCGGAGCGTTTCTTTGCCGCCCTGGAGGCGGTCGGTTTGCGGGTGATTCCGCATGCCTTCGCCGATCATCATGATTTTCGCGTGGATGATCTTGCATTCGGCGATGATCTGCCGGTTCTGATGACCGGCAAGGACGCCGTAAAATGTCGTGGTTTCGCGCAAGCGGACTGGTGGGTCGTCGATGTTGCCGTGCACACCGGTCCGGCGCTGGACGCGGCGATCGATCGTCTGACACGGCGTGTTCTCGGCGCTGGCAATGGCACCACCGAATCACTCGGAGAATAGCGTTGGATAACAAATTGTTGGATCTGCTGGTCTGCCCCGTCTCCAAGGCGCCGCTGAGGCTGAGCGAGGACGGCAAGGAACTGATCTGCGACGCCAGCCGACTGGCGTACCCCATTCGTGACGGCATTCCGGTGATGCTGGAGTCCGAGGCCCGCGAGCTCGATCCCGAAGAATGAGCGAATCCTTTGCGGTCGTCGTTCCGGCGCGCTACGGCTCCGAGCGGTTTCCGGCCAAGGTGCTGGCCGACCTCGGCGGGCTGCCGCTCGTGGCGCACACGGCGCGGGCGGCGGAGGCGAGCGGTGCGGCGACGGTCATCGTCGCCACCGACGATGCACGTGTCGTCGATGCGCTGACGCCGCTGGGGCTGCGCTGCGAATTGACATCCGTGGACCACACTTCCGGGACCGATCGGGTCCACGAGGTGGCGCGGCGTCTGGCGTGGACCGACGACCAGATCGTGGTGAATCTGCAGGGCGACGAGCCCCTGATGCCCCCGGCGGTGATCCGGGCCTGCGTCGATGCGCTGGCCGCCGACCGGGCCGCGGACATCGCCACGCCGGTGCACGCGATCACCGATGACCGGGACTACCGGTCACCGCATGTGGTCAAGGTGGTCATGGATGCGAGCGGGCGTGCACGCTGCTTCAGTCGGGCGCCGATTCCGGCCGACCGCGCGGCATTGCTGCGGGGAGAGGCGACCTTGCCGCCGTGCGGCGCCTGGCGTCACATCGGTCTCTATGCGTACCGCTGCTCCAGTCTCGGCCGGCTGGCGCAACTTCCCGTCGCGCCGACCGAACAGGCCGAGTCGCTGGAGCAACTGCGCGCGCTGTGGAACGGCATGCAGATCCAGGCCGTACCGGTTGATCAACCGCCTCCGACCGGTGTCGATACCCCGGAGGATCTTCGCCGCATTCAGGCGTTGTTCGAATCCTGAGACGCGCTGAGGCGCTGGTACAGCGCGGGATCTGACTCCGCGGTCACGAGCCGCGTTTCCGGTACGCGGCGTCGTGCGTCTCCGAACTGGTCGGGCTGAATGACCGACCCGCCGGTGGTTGCCTGGAGGACCCAGGTGTCCTGATCGGCCAGATATTCCACCACCCGCCAGCGCTGGCCCCGATCGTCGAGTTCCCGGCCGAGCATGGCCGGCGCCGCCGTTACTCGCTTCCCGAGCTGGGCGGCTTGGGCGTCGGCGGGGTGATGGTCTCGACCTGTTTCACCTTCGGCTCGGGCTTCGGCTCGGGCTTCGGCTCAGGCTT
>NZ_CAXFCL010000090.1:0-1959 GCF_964000955.1 uncultured Abyssibacter sp. | reverse complement strand
GCGTGCTGCTCGTCATCATCATCCTGATGGCGCTGGTGGGGCCGATGCTGAAGAGCCTGCTGCGCTCGCCCGCGCAGATGATGGGCGGCCAGCAGATGGCGCTGGCGGGTGCCGGCGCCGATGCGGGCCTGATGGGCATGCATGACGAGGAGCAGGTCACGCTGTCGCAGGCGGCGGGTGGCCATGCTGGTCAGCGCGCATTGGCCGATCCGAACAAGCCGTTCGCCATTGACCTGAGCGCGCCGTACGAACAGCAGATCACCGCGGTTCGGCAGGTGGTCAGCGAGGACCCGAAACGGGTGGCCCAGGTCGTGCGGCAGTGGGTGAACGATGGCGACTGAACTGGCGATTCCGCAGGCACCGGCCGTGTCCGACATGAGTCGGGTCGATCAGGCGGCGATTTTGCTGATGTCCCTCGGTGAAGCCGAGGCGGCGGAAATCCTCAAGCATCTTGGCGCCAAGGAAGTCCAGCGTCTGGGCGCGGCGATGGCCAAGCTGGAGAACGTGTCCCGCGAGCAGGCCTCGTCGGTGGTCACCAACTTCGTCACCGCGCTGGAGGAACAGACCTCGCTGGGTGTCGGCGCGGACGATTACGTGCGCCGCGTGCTCATCGGCGCCCTGGGTGAGGAGCGCGCCGGCGGCGTCATCGACCGCATTCTGGTCGGGCAGAGCAGCAAGGGCCTGGAAGCGCTGAAGTGGATGGACACCAAGGCCGTGGCCGAGATCGTCCGCAACGAGCATCCGCAGATCATCGCGATTGTTCTGTCCTATCTGGATTCCGACCAGGCGGCGGAGCTCCTGGCCCTGTTGCCGGAGCGTGTCCGGCCCGACGTGCTGATGCGCATCGCAACGCTGGATGGCATTCAGCCGAATGCGCTGCGCGAACTCGACGAGATCATGGAAAAGCAGTTCGCGAACAACAACAACTCGCGCTCATCCAGCCTCGGTGGGCGCAAGTCGGCCGCGAACATTCTCAACCTGATGGATTCATCCTCCGAGCAGATCCTGCTGGAGAAAATCGGCGAGTTCGACCAGAACCTGAGCGAAGAGATCGCCGAACTGATGTTCACGTTCGACAACCTGCTTGAGATCGACGACATGGGCGTACAGCGCCTGCTGCGGGATGTGAACAGCGAAACCCTGGTTCTGGCGCTCAAGGGTGCCGACAGCGCATTGCGCGACAAGGTGCTCAACAACATGTCGAGTCGCGCGGCGGAGATGCTGCGTGACGACATGGAAAACCGCGGCCCGGCTCGCGTCTCGGATGTCGAGGCCGCGCAGAAGGAAATTCTCGAAGTGACCCGTCGCCTGGCCGACGAGGGCGAGATCATGCTGGGAGGCGGTGGTGGCGATGAGTTCATCTGAACCGTTGCACACAGTGGCTGGCGAGCACGCGGCGCGCTGGGAGGCGCCGACGATTCTGCCGGCGGCCGGCGCGCACGGGACACAGGCCAGCAACGACGCCGCGCCGCCCACCGTCGCCGAACTGGACCGCATCGAGGAGGCCGCCTTTCAGGAGGGCTACCAGCACGGCTACGACGTCGGGTTCCAGAAGGGCAGTGCGGATGCCGGCGAGCGGGTCAATCGTCTCAAGGACATCTTTCACACGCTGGTGCAGCCACTGGCCGACCTGGACTCCGAGGTGGAGCAGACGCTGCTCAAGATCGCGTCCGCCGTCGCCGCGCGGATCGTCCGCGCGGAGCTTTCCACCCAGCCGGAGCTGATCGGCAACATAATTCACGAGGCCGTCGAATCGGTAGCCGGGGCCGAGAGCAATGTCACCGTCTATCTCAATCCGGATGACGCCGTGTTCGTGCGCGAACACCTGGATCAGCCGGTGGAGGGGCCGCACTGGAAGCTGATGCCCGATGACGGGCTGCAGCCTGGCGACTGCCGGGTCGAGACCGCGGACGCGCGGGCCGATGCGCGCCTGGATGCCCGCGTCGAGCGGCTCGTCGC
>NZ_CAXFCL010000089.1:0-4954 GCF_964000955.1 uncultured Abyssibacter sp. | reverse complement strand
GTACTGGAACAGCTCGATGTTGCACTGCTGCCGCTCTTCCAGCGTGAAATCGGAGGACACCATGAAGGCGTTGGCCCAGCGCACCAGCTTGGGATAGTCCTCGCGCGGCGTGCCGATCAGAAAGGTCATGACCACCGAGGGCAACACGCCGGCGACTTCCTTCATGAAGTCGATCTCGGTGTCCTGCAGGCCGTTGATCATCTCGCTGATTGTCTGCGTGACCAGCGGCGCGATGTCGGTAACCACCCGCTTGGGCGTGAACGCCTTCTTGGCGATGTTGCGCAGCACCGTGTGCCGCGGGCGGTCGTGGTTGACCAGCATCAGCGTCGGCGCGTCGGAGGCCTCCTGCATCGGATCGCGCGACGAGAAGGTCTCGAAGTCCTTGAGCACGCCGACCACATCGTCGTAACGCGTGAACACCCACGCGGGGTTCGGCTCATCGACGCCCGGCACCGTACCCGGCGGGTAGTCCAGCAGACCGAACTGCGGCGCCTGCTCCCGCAGGATGGCGTAATAGGGATAGGGATTGGCGATCACCTCCGGCTCGAGCATCTTGGTGACGTCAAACCCGGAACCGTATTTCAATTCGTCCATGTGCTGTCTCCTCGCATCTGGCGTGCTTTGATCCAATAGTGTCGTAATGACACTATTTCTGTCAAACACTATTAGCCGCGTGTCATCAAGTGCGCGGAGAAGCGGTCGAACAGACGGCCATAGGGCGGCCGGATGATCCGTCCCAGATCGACGCGGGTCTGGTGGTAGACGGCTCGTGCGTTGGAAAACTGCCGGAAACCGTCGAAGCCGTGATAGACGCCCATGCCGCTGGGTCCGACGCCGCCAAACGGCAGATCGTCGAAGGTGTAGTGCATGATCACGTCGTTGATCGTCACGCCGCCCGAGGTGGTGTTCTCGATCACCTGCCGCTGTTCGTCGGCGCTGTCCCCGAAGTAATAGAGCGCCAGTGGTCGTGGGCGGGCATTCACGTAGTTCACCGCCTCATCGAAGGTCTCGTAGGAGCGGATGACCAGGATGGGACCGAAGATCTCCTCCTGACTGACCCTAAGCGACTCGTCGGGATCGACGATCAGCGTGATCGGGATGCGACGGTCCACCGCGGCGTTGTCGGCCGCCTCGGCGAACACTGGTGCGCCGGCCTCACGCGCCTCGTCGATGTAGCCCTGGATCCGCTGGCTTTGCCGCGGGTTGATCACGGCCACGTAGTCCGGGCTTTGCGCGCCACCGGGCAGCGAGCGCTTGATCTCCTCCTGGATCAGGTGGACCAGTTCGTCGCGTTTCGCGGCCGGCACCAGCACGTAGTCCGGCGCGAGACAGACCTGCCCCGCGTTGAACACCTTGCCAAAGACGATGCGTTTGGCGGCCGCTTCGAGGTCGGCGTTCGCGCCGACCATCACTGGCGACTTGCCGCCCAGCTCCAGGGTGAGCGGTGTCAGGTTCTCCGCCGCCGCCCGCATGATGTGCCTGGCGATGGACGTGCCGCCGGTGAACACCAGATGGTCCAGCGGCAATTCGCTGAACATCTGTCCGAGCCGGGCGTCGCCGGTCACCGTGGTCACCTCGTCCTCGGCAAAGGCAGAGGCAATCAGCTCGACCATGACCTCCGACGTGCTGGGCGTGTGCTCGGACGGCTTGATCAACGCCCGGTTGCCCGCGCCCAGCGCGCCGGCCAGCGGCGTGAGGGTCAGGTTCACCGGAATATTCCAGGGACTGATGACACCGACGACACCCAGCGGCTGGTAGTGCACCCGGGCCTTCGCCCCCAGCGCACCGAACGGAAAGTCGGCCTTGCGTCGCTCGGCCTTCATCCACTTGCGCACGCCCTTCTTGGTCAGGCGGATCGCCTTGCCCGTGGTCGCCACGTCGGCAAAGTAGGACTGGCGCGGCGAGCGGTAGCCGAAGTCATCGCTGAGCGCCTCGCACAGCCGGTCGGAGAACCGGTCCAGCGCCGACCACAACCGGTCCAGCCGGTCGATGCGGGTGGCCGCATCGGGATAGCGCTGCGCCTCGAAACCGGACCGCAATATCTGCAGTTTGCGTTGCAACTCGCGGGCGTCGGTCAGTTCGTCATTGATCTGGGTCTGCGGTTCAACAGTCATCTCCGTCCTCGCACGTCTTATCGGTGTGCGGCGACATTATTGTCTTGCGGAAATACTGTCAATTGGACATACTTGCTGCGATTGAAGGTGACAAATAGCATGGCGTGAGTATTCCGCACCGCCAGGGACCCACGCCGTTGAGACCGACAGCCGATATCGAAGAAGTGAGCCATGAACGCGCCGCCGAGCGCTTCATGGAATTGTTCTACCCGATCCATTACTCGATCGGGATGCAGGTCGAGGACGCGCTGCGCGGCGACCAGGGATTGGACCGGCACCAGACCGTGATCATGTGGCTCCTGCGCACGGAGGGCATGCAACGCGGCAGCAAGAGCCTGAAGCGGAAGGAGATCGAGCGATGCCTGACCAGCTGGTACGACATCACCAGCAGCACCGTATCCAAGGCGTTGCGGGCGCTGGCGAAGCCGCCGTACAACTTCATCGTGATTTCGGAAGACCCGGACTCCGGCCGCGAAAAGCTGGTCACCGTGACCGCCGCCGGCCAGCGCTATTACAAGCAGATGGCGGACAACGCCAGCGCCTTCGTGAAGCTCGCCACCGACCGGATGAGCGTCGAGGAGAACTCGATGGGCATCCACATGTTCAAGGTCATCACCGACACCTTCCAGGCCCTGCGTGACGAGGGGCGGATCGATTCTCCACAGAGCACATCCGACGTCGCGCAAATGGCCAAGCGCAAGGCGGCCAGCGGATAGCAGCGACATCGCGGTGGTGCTCCCCAACCCGTAACAGGAACCATGAGCACCACCGACCCACTACTCTCCACCGACAGTTTCACCGAAAAGGTCGTCTTCGTCGCCGGCGGCACCAGCGGCATCAACCTCGCGATCACCGAACGCTTCGCCTCGCTGGGGGCGAAGGTGTTCGTCATCAGCCGCTCGCAGGACAAGGTCGACCGCGCGGTCGAGGCGCTATCCGCCGTCACCCCGATGGCCGCCGGGATGGCCGCCGACGTACGCGACTACGACGCCGTCGCGCAGGCGGTGGCGACCTGCCGCGAGCAAATGGGGAGCATCGACGTGCTTGTCTCGGGCGCCGCCGGCAATTTCGTCTCCGACGCCGCCAGCCTGTCGCCCAACGGCTTTCGCACGGTCATCGACATCGACCTGGTCGGCACCTTCAACGTCTGCCGTGCAGCCTTCGAACACCTGACCAAGCCCGGCGCGTCGATCATCAACATCTCCGCCACGCAGGCGATCAACCCGATGCCCGGGCAGGTGCATGTCTGCGCGGCGAAGGCCGGCATCGATGCGCTGACCAAGGTACTGGCCATCGAATGGGGGCCGATGGGCGTGCGCGTGAATGCCATCGCGCCCGGTCCCGTCGACGGCACCGAGGGCATGGCCCGGCTGACACCCACCCCTGCGCACCGCGAACGCGTGCTCTCCGCGATTCCGCTGCGCCGTTACGCCCGGCTCGACGAGATCGCGAACACCGCGGCCTTCCTCAGCAGCCCCGCCGGGGCCAACTTCAACGGCGCCGTCCTGGTCTGTGACGGCGGCCAGTCCGTGCTCGGCAGCGGCGCATTCGCCGCGGCCTGGGCCGCCGCCTGACCCGACCACAACCACCATCTCAGGAGGAGACCAATGCCACTGTATACGCATGCGAACTGGACGCCCATGGACGGACTGCGCACCTGGGCCACATCGATGCCGGACACGACCTACCTGGTGCAGCCCATCGATGGCGAGACCACCTCATTCACCTGGGCGGATGTCGACGCGCAGAGCAGCACGGTGGGCGGCTATCTGCAATCGCTGGGCTTCGAGACGGGCGACCGCGTTGCGGTAATGTCGAAGAACTGCGCCTGGTCGGTCATCACCGAACTGGCGATCTGGCGCGCGGGCTTCGTCAGCGTGCCCATCTACCCGTCGCTGGCCGCGGATTCCATCGCCTACATCCTCGAGCACAGCGACGCGCGGGCACTGTTCATCGGCGAACTGGACGACTGGCCCGCCATGCGCGACGGCATTCCCGATGCGTTGCCCAAGGTCACGCTCCCGATCTTCCGCGAATCCCCGCCGCCCGGGACCAAGCCCTGGAACGCCGTGATCGACCAGGGACTGACCGTGGTCGAAAGCCAGCCGGCCGACAGCGATCTCGCGCGGCTGATCTACACCTCCGGCAGCACCGGCCGTCCGAAAGGCGTGATGGTCTCCTACGGCGCAATGGCGGCGGCCTCGGACATCCTGCTCAATCTCACCGACGTCGGTCCGGACGATCGCATGATCTCCTACCTGCCGCTGGCCCATGTGTTCGAGGCCGCGGTGGTGCTGGTCAGCTCGCTGCGCTTCGGGTTTCAGGTGTACTTCAGCGAGGGCTTGCAGACGTTTCCGGTCGATCTCAAACGCGCACGCCCGACCATCTTCCTGTCCGTGCCCCGTTTGTGGGTCAAGTTCCAGCAGGCGGTGCAGCAGAAGATCGGACAGGACCAGCTCGACGCGATGCTGGCCAACCCCGCCACGGCCGACGCCGTGAAGACAAAGGTGCTGGAATCGCTGGGCTTGCAGGATGCCCGCGTCGCCGTGACCGGGTCAGCCCCGCTCGCCCCCAGCATCATGCAGTGGTACCGGTCGATCGGGCTGGAGCTGCTGGAGGGCTACGGCATGTCCGAGGACTTCGCCCACTCGCACTGCTCGCGCCCGGGCAACTCCCGTATCGGCTATGTCGGCCCGCCCAACAAGGGCGTGCAGGGCCGCATCAGTCCCGAGGGCGAAATCCAGGTCAGAAGCCCCGGCTGCATGCTCGGCTACTTCAAGGACGACGCGAAGACCGCGGAGGCCTTCACCGAGGATGGCTGGTTCCGCACCGGAGATCTG
>NZ_CAXFCL010000088.1:0-8226 GCF_964000955.1 uncultured Abyssibacter sp. | reverse complement strand
CGCATTTACCCGACTGCGAGGCACAGAGATCGCGGCGGAATTCCGCCTTGCCGATAGTGATGTTGCTGGCGGAGAGATTAGCCAACACGGTGGCGCCCGCCAGCGCAGCATAGGTGCTCGGTGGCACCGGCGCCCACAGGTCCTCGCAAATCTCCACGTGCAGCGAGAAATTCTCGACGGTCACCGCGTCGAAAACCAGATCGCAGCCGAAAGGCACGTCGTCACCAAACAGCCGCTGCGTCTGCCCCACCGCGTCGCGGGCCGCGGTGAACTGCCGTTTCTCGTAGAACTCGCGGTAGTTGGGCAGGTAGCTCTTGGGCACGACACCCAGGATGCGGCCGCGATGAACCACCACGGCGCAGTTAAACAGCTTGCCTTCGAAACGCAGCGGTGCACCGACCAGTAGCAGCGGCGTGAAATCGACGCTGGCCTGGATAACATCGTCCAGCGCGTCCAGCACGGCATCCAGCAAAGCTTCCTGCTGGAACAGATCGTCGTTTGAGTAGGCCGAGAGCCCCAGTTCCGGGAACAGCGCGATGGCCGCGTCTTCGTTCGAGACCTGGCGGGCGAGTGTGATCGTACGCTCGGCGTTAAAGACCGTGTCAGCCACGCGGACATGCGGGATGCACACCGCGACCCGCAGATAGCCGTGCGAATACATGTTGTGAAACGTCGTGCCCATGGCGGGTTGGATAGGCAACCGCCCGTTGTGTTCCATGAAACTTGCCCACGCTGACTCTGTCGGAAGCCTCATGAACAATAATGTCGACCATCCACATACTCGAACCTGCGTGGAACCGGAACGCACGGCGCTGATCCTGATCGACGTGATCAACGACATGGCGATCAACGGCGAATCCGAGCAGTTCGCTGCCGATGCGCTGGAAGCCGCCCATTGCGTCAAAGCGCTGAAGTCACAGGCCAAGGCGGCCTGCATTCCGGTGATCTACGCCAACGACAATTTCGGCCAGTGGCGCTCGGATTTCGCCGGGGTCATCCGTCACTGCACGGCCGATGACGCACCCGGCAAGGCGATTTCCGAACTGCTGCACCCGGACGACGACGACTACTTCGTGCTCAAGCCAAGGCATTCCGGTTTTTTTGGCACGACCTTGCAGATTTTGCTGCGCCATTTGAACCGCGACACGCTCATCCTGGCCGGCTTTGCCGCCGATGTCTGCGTGCTGTTCACGGCTCATGACGCCTACATGCGCGAATTCGGCCTGTTTGTCCCGCGCGACTGTGTCGCCAGCGTCGATCCCGACGGCACCAAGCGCGCGCTGACGTTGATGAGCCGAGTGGTTAAAGCGGACATTCGCGCGTCCGAGGAATTGAAGTTCGAGGCCGTCTCCGGTGGCCCGCCAAGCGGTTTTTCCTAATGCGAGGAACTCTGCGGGCAAGAACCGTTCAGAACGTATTGAACATCGCTAGGCGGCGCACGGATGCGCCAGTGCAACAGCAGGAACGCTAGCGCGTCCGGCGCCGCGAGCCCCAGTCAGGGAGCGTCGCATGGCACCACTGAATCGAAGGAAATTTCTCAAGGGGAGCGCTGCGGCCGCCGTCGGCGTCACCAGCCTCGCGCAGGGCGCCAGACCCACTCCGCCGGAGGCGGGCCCGAACATCGGCCCAGGCGGCGACTATCAGTACCAGTCCCTAAATGTCGACGACGCGGCCATTCTCGCCGCCGCTGTCGACCGCATCATTCCGGCCGACGAGTTGAGTCTGGCCGGCAGCGAACTGGGCATCCCCGAATTCATCGACCGCCAGCTCGCCGGCCCCTTTGGCAGCGGTGCGCGCTGGTACATGCAGGGTCCTTACGAAGACGGCGCGCCCACGCAAGGTTACCAGTCCCGCCGGCCGCCCGCCGAACTGATGCGCGACGGCCTGCGCGCCTTGCAGCGCGCGGCCGGTCAGAAACACGACGGTAAGCAGTTCACGGCCCTGCCGCCGGAGGATCAAGACAAGACGCTGGCGGCGGTGGAAGCCGGGGATCTGCCACTCGACGGCATCGACGGCGTGGCCTTCTTCAACCTGCTGCTGCGGATGAGCAAGGAAGGCTTCTTCGCCGATCCGATGTACGGCGGCAACCGCGACATGGCGGGTTGGAAGATGGTCGGGTTCCCCGGCGCGCGCGGCAACTACTACGACTGGCCCGAGCGTACCGACCAGCCCTACCCCTATCCGCCCGTCTCCATTCAGGGAGCCTGAGCATGGCCATACGCAAGAAGCCCGTCGACGTCGTCTGCATCGGCTTCGGCATGACCAGCTCCATCGCCGCGCAGGAATTGACCGATGAGGGGCTGGACGTGGTCGCGCTGGAACGCGGTCAGTGGCGCAACACCGATCCGGACTTTGCCTATCCGCAGATCATGGACGAGCTGAAGTACGGCATCCGTCATGAACTGCAACAGGATTTGTCGCAGTCCACGCTGACCTTCCGCAACAAGCCGAACCAGACCGCACTGCCGATGCGCCATCTCGGCTCCTTCCTGCTCGGCACCGGTGTCGGCGGCGCGATGGTTCACTGGAACGGCCAGACTTGGCGCGGCATGCCGGACGACTTCCGCTACCGCTCCTGGGCCGTGGAGCGCTACGGCGAGGATTTTCTGCCGGATGACATGACCATCCAGGACTGGGGCGTCAGCTACGAGGAGCTGGAACCGCACTACCATAGGTTCGAACTGCTCTGCGGCATCTCCGGCCAGGCCGGCTACGTCAACGGTGAATTCCAGGAAGGCGGCAACCCGTTTTCCGGCGACCGCAGCGCGCCGTTTCCGCTGCCGCCGCTCAAGCGCGTGCATGCAACCAACCTCTTCGACGAAGCCGCGAAAAAGGTGGGCATGCACCCGTTCCCGGTCCCGGCCGCCAACGCCTCGGCGCCCTACACCAACCTCTATGGCGTACGCATGGGTGGCTGCACCTTCTGCGGGTTCTGCGAACGCTTTGGCTGCTACAACAATTCCAAGGCCTCGCCCCAGGCCTGCATCCATCCCGCGCTCATGCCCAAGCCGAATTTCGAGCTGCGCACCGGCTGCCACGTCACGAAAATCCTGCTCTCCGACGACGGCAAGCGCGCCACCGGCGTGCTCTATGTCGATCCCGACGGCCGCGAGGTGGAACAGCCGGCCGAACTCGTGATCTGTGGCGCCTACGCGGTACACAACGTGCAGTTGCTGCTGAACTCCGGCATCGGCGAGGCCTACGATCCCAAGACCGGTCGCGGCAATGTCGGTCGCAACTACGCCTACCAGACGATGGGTTCGGTGGACGTCTATTTCGACGACCAGATCATGGACCCCTTCGTCGGTGCGGGCGCGCTGGGTCAGGCGGTCTCCGACTGGCAGACCGCCGCCTTCGATCACAGCGAACACGGCTTTCTCGGCGGCGCCTATCTGTGCACCTGGCAGACCGGCGGGAGGCCGATCAACCAGACCCGCACGCCGGAAAGTGCCGGCAAATGGGGCAGCCGCTGGAAGCAGGCGGTGGCCAAGTCCTACAACTCCAGCCTGTCGATCAGCAGCCACGGTTCGTCCATGTCGTACAAAGACTGCTATCTCGACCTGGACCCGACCTACACCGACGCCTTCGGCCAGCCGCTGCTGCGCATGACCTTCGATTTCCACGACAACGATCTGAAGATGTCGAAGTTCACCGTGGACAAGGCTCATGAGATCGCCACGGCCATGTCGCCCAAACCGGCGCAAATCGAAAAGAATGTCCGCGAGGGTCCGTACGACATCGTGCCGTACCAGACCACGCACAACACCGGCGGCGCGATCATGGGTGACGACCCGGCCACCAGCGTCGTCAACAAGTACATGCAGGTCTGGGACGTGCCGAACCTGTTCGTACCGGGCGCCAGCGCATTTCCGCAGAATTTCGGCGTGAATCCGACCAGCACGCTGGGCGCGCTGACCTACCTGATGATCGACGGCATTCGCAGCCGTTACCTGAACGCACCCGGACTGCTGGTGTAACCATGCGAATCACCACCGTTTTCATCACCGTCCTCCCGCTGCTGTCGCTGGCCGTCCCGGCCGCGGCGCAGCAATACACGCAGTTCGAGCCGATGGCGCTGGCCGTCGCCGACGAGGACCTGACCTCCGCCCAGGGCGATGCCATCCGGCGCGGCGCCTACGTGGCCCGCGCGGCCGACTGCACGGCCTGCCATACGACCGCGGACGGCGAACCCTACGCCGGCGGCTTCGCCTTCGACACCCCGTTCGGCACGATCTACTCGCCCAACATCACGCCGGATGACGAACACGGCATTGGCACCTGGTCCAAGGCGGACTTCACCAGCGCGCTGCGCCAGGGCACCGGCAAGAACGGCAAGCATCTCTACCCGGCAATGCCGTACACGGCCTACACGCATCTGTCCGACGACGACGTCGACGCGCTGTGGACCTATTTCCAGCACGTCGAACCTCAGGCCACACCGAACAAACCCAACGAGCTGATGTGGCCGTTTAGCTGGCGCGCTGCCATGTGGGGCTGGAACCTCCTGTTCTTCGATGACGGTCGCTTTGAGCCGGACCCCGAGCAATCCGACCTCTGGAACCGCGGCGCCTACCTCGTCACCGGGCCCGGCCACTGCGGTAGCTGCCACACGCCCAGAAACATCGCCATGGCGATCCAGTCGGACAACGCCTTCATGGGCAACACCATCCAGGGCTGGCATGCGCCGCGCCTGGCCTCCGGCGACGGCATGGGGCTGGAAGACTGGCCGGTGGACGAAGTCGTCCAGTTCCTAACGACCGGGGCCGCTTCCCGTAGCGCCGCGACCGGCACGATGAAGGAGGCGATTCACGACAGCCTGCAATACCTCGACGACGCGGATCTCCGGGCGATGGCGGTCTATCTGAAATCGCTGGAAAACCGGGATGGCGAAACCAGCGTCGCAAAGACTGCCACCGCGACACCCGACAAGCGAGGGACGTCCCCCTCGGTCCCCTCACCGGCATCCGCTGCCGGCACACCGCAGGCCGTTCGCGTGGGTCGCATGCCGCCGCCGGCCATGTCCATCGGCGAGCATGGCCAGCTCACGAAGGGTGAACGCCTGTTCATGGACAACTGCCAGGCCTGCCACCTTCAGGGTCAGGGCATGCCCGGCGCGTTTCCGGCGCTGGTGAACAATTCCGCGACCGCGCAGAAGGACCCGTCGAACCTGATCAGGGTGATTCTGCAAGGCGCACAGGGCGTGCAGACACAACAGGACCCGACCGTTCTGACCATGCCCGACTTCGCCTGGCGGCTGGATGACGAACAGATTGCAACACTGGCCGGCTTCGTCCGCGAACGTTTCGGCGGCCAGCCGGCTGAGCAGGCACGGATCGACCCCGACCAGGTCGCCGAACTACGGGAGCAGGTTCACCCGTAGGAACTGAACCCGTCAGTCCGACCCCGGTCCAACATCAGTCACTTCCGACTCAGGAGGACGTCATGCCACAAGCATGGAGCAACAAGGACGAACGCCAGTACAAGCACGTCAGACAGAGCGAACTTGACCGGGGCCGCTCCAGGGACGAGGCGGAATCGATCGCGGCGCGAACGGTGAACAGCCAGCGCCGCGAGGAAGGACGGACACCCAACCGCAGCACCCAGGGCACCGGCAACCCCAACAGCCGACTGGAATCACGCACGGTGGACGAGCTGCGCAACCGGGCGAAGCAGTTGAGCATCGCCGGCCGCAGCCGGATGAACAAGGGCGATCTCATCACCGCCATCCGCGCCCGGCAGTAGGCGGTTCAATCCCGACGCGGCGACCCGCCGAGGTGGAAGTTCAGCCCGATCTGGAATTGCCAGGTGTCCATCGAAATTCGCACCGTCTGGTCCGACGTATCCGACCCTGCATCCAGGCCGATCCATGTCGCGTCGCCTCCGATGACGTCGACGGGGCTGGTGATCACGGACGGACGAAGGGAGACGTTGCTCAGGCCGTTGCGCACCTCTTGGGTGGCCCGGACCGCGTAGGACAACGCGAAGCCGATATCGAACCCGGCGGAGTGCCGCCAGGACGCGCCGATGGCGACATGCTCGTCGACGACGGTGGGCACGATGACGGTCATCAGCGCATCCGGCGTGTCGATCGGACTCCCGCCCCGACTGTAACCAACACGCCAGGCCAGGCGGTCGCCTCGGTATTCATAGCCGATCTTGCGAACCACGGTGTCACGCCAGCCGAACCCCGGCCCACTCGTGCCACCCAGGCAGGACTCGCGATCACCCGCCGCGGCATCCCCGCCGGCGAGCAGCCGGGGCACGATGCAGCGATCGACGAAGTTCTGCATGTTCGGCGATGACTCGTACATCGCGACCTCCCGGTATTCGATCGCATCGAGATCGAGGACCAGGCTCTGACGCGGGGACAGATACAGATGGACGCCCAGATTGAAATTGGTCGGTATGTCGAGCCGGCCGCCGACCAGCAGCCCCTGGTAGCGATCCAGTTCGCCGGTCCGGACTCGCGGCTGGTAGGACAGGCCGATGTCCAGCCAGGACAGCGGGCGCGCATGGATGCCCAGGCGATAGCCGATGCCCCAGGCGACGTCGCCGCCGTTGTCGCTCAGACGATCGGGTTCGCTGGAATACGGCGCGAAGGCCGCCAGGCCCGTGGCGCTGAACTGCTGCGCCGCCAGCACGGGCGCAGCGCCGATCGACAACCAGTCCGTCGCCCGGTAGCTCAGGTGCATCCCCAGCACCACGCGGGTGAGCTGAATGCCCGCGTCGGCACGACGGTCTCCGCACTGGCTGGAGCGACCCGCGCCATCGAGCGGATCACCGCCACCGAAATCACCCTGACACTGCGAATCCAGGCCGGGCACACCGCGCGCGATGTTCGCGGCGCCATCGGTCAGCGTGGTCCCGAGCCCGGCGCCGTAGAACCCCCAGCCCCAGGCCCACCGCTCCGACGGACGCCAGTTTCTCGAATAGCTGGGAGCGCCACCGAGTTCGTAAACCGATCGATAGCTGCCCTCGTGGTATTCGAACAACGAGATCCGTGAGTCGGGGCCGGTTTCACTGGCCTCGTAGCCGGCGGTCGGGAAGCCGATCGCGAGATCCCAGGTGCTGGTCGGGTCCAGGAATGCTCCGGCCGCCGGGTTGCGCAGGGTTGCCGCGCTGTCGCGCAGCATCGCCGTTCCGGCCCCCGCCATGCCGGTCTGGACCACGCCCGCCCCGGGCAGGGACAGGCCGTTGAAGGCCTGCGCGGCCGGCGTGAACAGCGCGATCATCAGCCCGGCCGGGACCAGCCTGTAACGACGCGTGTCTGATTTGACCCAATTTCGCCGCATGCCTCGCCCGGCAGATGGCCGATTCAATTAATTTACACTGTAAAGTTAATTATGATGTGCGTCCATGGCACGCCCCAAACTGACCCGGCACGCGGAACACGCGACCCGCAGCTCGCTCACGCAGCTCGCGCTGGAGCTTTATCTGGGCGACGGGCTGGACGCGGTGTCCTTCCGCAAGCTGGCGGAACGGGCGCAGGTCAGCCACACCTACCCGTACCGCTTCTTCGAGAACAAGGAGGCACTGCTCACCGCCATCCGCGTGCTGTGCTCGAAGCGGTTCAGCGATTTCCTGCGATCGCATGACGAGCCCGACGCGTCACCGCTGAAACGGGTACGGGCGGTCACCACTCATGTGGTGCGCTTCGCCCGCGAACACCCGGCCGAATACAGCCTGTTGTTCACGCTGGACCAGCCGCCACCAGACCGCTTCGACGAACTCCTCGACATTCGCCAGTCGCTAATCGATTTCGTCACCGACATCGCGGCGCAGGCGGTGGCGGCCGGGCAAGCCAGCGGCAACGCGCAGGAACTGGCCCAGCTGATCTGGGCGGGCGTGCACGGGCTGATCAGCCTGGATCTGGCCAAGCAGCTCGTCCACGGTCAGAGCATCGACACCCTGCTCGGGCCGATGGTGGATCGGCTGCTGTCGGGCGGCGCCCGGTAGGGGCTAGGGGCCGGAGGTGTCCAGCAGTTCCTCGAAGAACGTCGTCATCGCCGACCAGGCGCGCCGGTCGGCGCGGGCATCGTAGATCGCCGAGGGCATCACGCTGCCGTCGGCTTCGGGATTGGTGAAGCTGTGCTGGGTGTCGCCGTACAGCACGATCTGCCAATCGGCGCCGGCGTTGCGCATTTCCTCCTCGAAGGCCACCCGCTCGCCGAGTTCGATCAACGGATCCTCGGCACCGATCAGGGTCAGCACGCTCGCCCTGACCCT
>NZ_CAXFCL010000087.1:0-19000 GCF_964000955.1 uncultured Abyssibacter sp. | reverse complement strand
CGTTACGAGGTGACCGCGACCCTGGGCGTGAGCACGACCACCGGTGATGCCGAGGGCGAGGAGACTGGCCGGGCTGCCGTTGATCCGGATGCATTCATTCGGGCGGTCGCGCAGTTCGTTGGCGAGATCGAGCAGACGCCGCCCATGTATTCCGCGGTCAAGCATCAGGGGCGGCGGCTCTACGAACTCGCGCGTGCCGGCGAGACGGTGGAGCGCAAGACCCGCCGGGTGACGATCCATTCGATTGAAGTACTGGGACGCGGCGATGACAGCGTGACGCTGGATGTTCGTTGCTCCAAGGGGACCTACATCCGCACGCTGGTCAAGGACATCGCCGTGGCCGGCGGCTCGCTGGCCCACGTGGCCGCGCTGCACCGAACCCAGGCGGGGCCGTTTGCCGGCGACATGGTGACGATGGATACGATCGAGTCGCTGGCCGAATCGGGGGTGGACGCGCTGGACCGCTTGCTGCTGCCGGCGATCGAGGCCGTGCGGGATTGGCCGATGGTCCATGTCAATCAGGACTCGGCGTTCTTCCTGCGCCAGGGCCAGGCCGTGCAGGTGGCAAAGGCTCCCACGGAAGGGATGGTGGCGATGGTCGGGCCCGATGACGACCTCGTCGGCATCGGTGAAATTCTCGACGATGGTCGCGTGGGACCGCGTCGCGTGATGGCCCGACCGGGGCCGGAGTGAGCAAGGCTTCGCATGGCGGATGCGCCGTCGGTCGCGGACGCCGGTCAAAATGCACAAAACGCCTTGTTTTCACGCGATTGCCACTCTAGAATACGCGCCCTTCGCCGTCCTAGGGCGGACTTGTTTTCCAGGAGTAAATGAATGTCGTTGTCGTCTGAGCAGAAGCAGAGCGTGATCGGTGAGCATCAGCGTTCGGCTGCCGATACGGGCTCGCCTGAGGTTCAGGTGGCGCTGCTGTCCAAGCGGATCAATGAGCTGGGCGAGCATTTCGCCAAGCACAAGAAGGATCATCACTCCCGTCGTGGCCTGCTGAAGATGGTCAACCATCGTCGCAAGCTCCTCGACTACCTGAAGAAGAAGGATCTGGGGCGTTATCAGGCTCTGATTCAGGAACTCGGTCTACGCCGCTAGGCCGAAACGATTCGACTCCGGCCGACGTTCTGTCGGCCGATTTTTTTGCAACGGATAAATAATGGATTCGATCAAGAAGACCTTTCAGTACGGTAGCAATACCGTCACGCTCGAAACCGGCGCAATCGCGCGCCAGGCCTCCGCCGCCGTCACGGTGAACATGGATGACACGGTGGTTCTGGTGACGGCAGTCGCCCAGAAGGAGGCCAAGCCGGGCCAGGGCTTCTTCCCGCTGACGGTCAACTATCAGGAACGGTTCTACGCCGGTGGCCGGATTCCGGGTGGTTTCTTCAAGCGAGAAGGCCGGCCGACCGAAGGCGAGACGCTGACCTCCCGCCTGATCGATCGCCCGATCCGTCCGCTGTTCCCGAAAGGTTTCCTGAACGAAGTCCAGGTCATCGCGACCGTGGTTTCGGTCAACCCCGAAGTGCCGGCGGACATCCCGGCGCTGATCGGCGCCAGTGCGGCGCTGACGCTGTCCGGCTGCCCGTTCGCCGGTCCGATCGGCGCGGCCCGTGTCGGCTACATCAACGGCGAGTACGTGCTGAACCCGTCCGCGTCGCAGATCAAGGAATCCGCGCTGGATCTCGTCGTTGCCGGTACGTCCGACGCGGTGCTGATGGTCGAATCCGAGGCCAGCGTGCTGACCGAGGAAGTGATGCTGGGCTCCGTGCTGTTCGGTCATGAGCAGTCGCAGGCCGTGATCAACGTGATCAACGAACTGAAGGCGGAAGCCGGCAAGCCGGCTTGGGAATGGACCGCTGCCGCGGAAGACACCGCGCTCACCGATGCCGTGGCCACGGCCGAAGCCGATGTGACCGCTGCTTACGCCATTGCAGACAAGCTGGCCCGTCAGGACCGCCTCGGCGAAATCCGCGCGGCACTGGTCGACAAGCTGGTCACCGAAGACGAGGGCTCCGAGTGGACTGCCGGCGACGTGGCCGGTGCGTTCTCCAAGCTGGAAAAGCGCATTGTCCGCAGCCGCGTTCTGGAAGGGCATCCGCGCATTGACGGTCGCGACACGCGCACCGTGCGCGGGCTCGACATCCAGGTCGGCGTGATTCCGCGTACCCACGGCTCGGCGATCTTCACGCGTGGCGAAACCCAGGCGATGGTCTTCACCACGCTGGGTACCGGTCGTGATGCACAGATCATCGATAGCGTCTCCGGTGAGACCAAAGACCCGTTCATGCTGCATTACAACTTCCCGCCGTACTGCGTCGGGGAGACCGGTTTCATGGGGTCGCCGAAGCGTCGCGAAATCGGCCACGGCCGTCTGGCCCGCCGCGGGATCGCCGCGGTGATGCCGGATCTGGAAAGCGACTTTCCTTACGTGGTCCGCGTGGTTTCGGAGATCACCGAATCCAACGGTTCCAGCTCCATGGCCTCCGTTTGCGGCACCAGCCTGTCACTGATGGATGCCGGTGTGCCGATCAAGGCACCGGTGGCCGGTGTTGCCATGGGCCTGATCCTCGACAATGACCGCTTCGCGGTGCTGACCGACATTCTCGGTGACGAGGATCACCTCGGCGACATGGACTTCAAGGTGGCCGGGACCACCGAAGGCGTGACCGCGCTGCAGATGGACATCAAGATCGCCGGGATCACCCGCGAGATCATGGAGCGAGCGCTGGATCAGGCGCGCGAGGCGCGGCTACATATTCTTGAGGCGATGAACAAGGTCATCGACTCGCCGCGCGAGAACATGTCCGAGTGGGCGCCGCGGATCACGACGATCAAGATCAACCCGGATCGCATCCGTGACGTGATCGGCAAGGGTGGCGTGACCATCCGCGCGATTACTGAAGAAACCGGCACGACCATCGACCTCGATGACGACGGCACCGTGCGCATCGCCGCGGTCGACAAGTCGGCTGCGGATGCCGCCGTGAAGCGGATCGAGGAGCTGACCCGCGATGTCGTCGCCGGCGAGATCTACGAGGGCAAGGTTGCCCGACTCATGGATTTCGGCGCGTTCGTGACCATTCTTCCCGGCAAGGACGGTCTCGTGCACATTTCGCAGATCTCCGACAAGCGTGTGGAGAACGTTTCCGATGAGCTGTCGGAAGGCCAGGAAGTGCGCGTAAAGGTGCTGGAAGTCGACAAGCAGGGCCGTATCCGCTTGTCCATGCGTCTGGGAGAGGGCGAATAGACCGGATGGTCGATTCGTCCCGCGACGCGGTTGCTTGCTTCGCGCCATAGGATTCGTTAATGTAACGATTAACAGTTGCTTCACATGACCTGGGGGACATTGAAGCAGCTGCCACGAATCCGGGGGGTGAAGTGGAAAAGGCTCTCGAGGGAGAGTGCCAAGGTGCGTGAAAGGCGTGACGCCTTTCTCAAGGAGACTGGACAAAAGCCCGGCACGCCCGGGCTTTTGTTTGTCCGCAGTATGCTTTCCGAAGAGTCAGCCGACCCGGGTACAGCCGCCGCCGTATCGCAATGGCGGCGCCGGCTCGTGATTCGTTTTCAAACCACCTGAAGAAATTCGCCGTCGAATGTCCGGGCCGGCCGGGACACGATCAGCGCGTGTGCCAGGCGATCCCGTATTCCAGGCAAAAAAAAGCCCCCGGGGGAGGGGGCCAAGGTGCGAGAAAGGCACGAGGGCCTTTCTGGAGGAGACTCTGTTCAAGCTGCCGCGCCAGAAAGTCGCTGATCAGCTATCTGATGTTGCGATGCAGTATATGGTTAGCTTACTAATGTGTCAACAAAAATGTTGCGCTGCACGCAAAGGCTGTGACCGAGGTCACGAGTCGGTTGACGAACCGGCTTCCTCATCCTCGCTCTTGCCGGTCTTGCCGCGCGAAAGGTTCTTGACGAACTCACGTCGAACCGCCCGCCAGACCTGCGTATTCTCGGCAGCCAGGTCCTTGAGAGTCTGAAACGGCGTCGCAGTTCCCAGCCGCGTCCGCAACTGCTCCTTCAACTGACCGCTGCGTTCGATGAACAGTTGCAGGGACAGTTCCAGGTAGTGGCTGGCGGTGCTTTGCATGCTGTCGCCGTAGAAGCGAATGAGCTGCTCCAGGAGCTGGGTTCGGAACAGGGGATTGCCACCTTCCTCCTGCTCGGAGATCACCTGCAGCAGGATATTGCGGGTGATGTCCTGCCGGGTCCGCTTGTCGATGACGACAAACTTCACCTCTTCAATCACCAGCTGCCGAATTTCCTCCAGCGTGATGTACCGGCTGATTGCGGTGTCGTACAGGCGGCGATTGGGGTATTTCTTGATGACACGGACGTCGTCAGTCATGAAAATTCTTGGATTGTTGCACTGCGGAAGTGTGCCAGATGGGGCTGGCCGCGAATAGGTCGGGACCGCGCTAGCGCGAAATCACCGCTGCCCGGTCGGCCAGGAAGCGCGGCCAGGCGGAGATTGCGTCGTCCCACAACGCGTCCTGCGAGGCCCGTGCTTCCGCCCGGGACAGATAAGGCGACAGTCCCATCGCTTCGAATGCGCGCGACATCACGGCGACAGGCGCGTCGGCATCGACCGGCTGCGCGTGGTTCTGCTTGCTCAGCTTGCGACCGTCATCACCCCTTATGACCGGAATGTGGGCGTACCTGGGTGGTTTCAGGTCCAGTTGCGCGAGCAGCAGTCGTTGCGTGGATGTCGTGGGTAGCAGGTCGTCGCCGCGTACGACGTCGGTGACCTCGTCGAGTACGTCGTCGATCGCACCGGCCAGCAGGTAGGCATAGGCGCCATCCGCGCGGACCACGGCCGGGTCGCCGTAGTCCCGCCCGATCCGGCTGAGTTGCGGGCCGGCGAAACGATCGAAGAAGCTGTCTTCAGCCTGATCCAGCCGCACCCGGGTTGAGCGCGGCTTGCGGCCGGGGGGCAGGCCGTCGCGGCAGGTTCCGGGATAGACGCCCGGCACCGTCGAGGCCGCCCGTATCTCGGCGCGGGTGCAGGCGCAGGGGTAGGTGAGTCCGCGAGCGCTCAGCGTCGATAGCGCACGCCGGTAGCGGTCAAGCTGCCGGCTCTGGTAGGTCGGGGCATCATCGGGTTGCATGCCCAGTCGGGCCAGCGTGTCGATGATGCCCTGCGCGACCTTCGCATCGGAGCGACCGGTGTCGAGATCCTCGATACGCAGCAGCCAGCGACCGGCATGTGTCCGAGCGTCGAGATAGCTGGCAGCGGCGGCGACCACGGACCCCAGGTGCAACGCGCCGGATGGTGATGGCGCAAAACGACCGACGTAGGTCACAACTTTGTCTGCTTCGGCATCGCAGTTGGTTTCATCATCCGTATTATGTGGACTTGCTCGTTCAAATCACGATGACCCGTGTGGTTACAGGCACTACTGTTCGATCTTGATGGCACGCTGGCGGATACCGAGAGCCAGGGGCACCGCCCCGCGTACAACAGTGCGTTCAAGGATCTGGGGCTGGCCTGGAAATGGGGGCCGAAGCTCTACAGAAAGCTGCTGAACATGCCCGGAGGGCGGGAACGTGTGCGTCACTATGTGGAAGCCTATCAGCCGGAGCATGGGGAGCAGTCCGTGGACGAGCTCGTGGATGCGGTGCATTCGGCCAAGTCCATGCACTACGCCAGGCGGCTGGAACGCGGCAAGATTCCGCTGCGTCCCGGGGTGCGTCGCCTGATCGAGGAGGCCCGGCAAATGGGTGTGCAGGTGGCCATTGTCACCAATGCCAGCCGGGCGAGCATCGAGCCATTCCTGGCCCATGCCATGGGACCCGGATTGATCGACAAGGTAAGCGTGGTGGTGGGTTCCGAGGACGGACGCGCCAAGAAGCCCGCGCCGGATCTCTACGAGCTTGCGCTGGAGCGGCTCGGCGTCGTCGCGGAACACTGCGTGGCGATCGAGGATTCCGACGTCGGGCTTCAGGCGGCGCGGGCCGCCGGGCTGACGACGCTGGTCACGGTGAATTCCAATACGCGCACGCAGGTATTCGACGAGGCGGTGCTGGTCGTCGACAGTCTGGGTGAGGCCGATCGACCGGTGGAAGTCCTGGACAACCTGGGGAAGGAGACGGGTTGCCACGTCATCGACGTACCGTTTCTGAACAGCCTGATCGAGCCGTCGGTCGGTGGCTGATCGCCTTTTGCTCGCGCTGGACGTGGGCACGCAAAGCGCCCGCGCCATCGTCTTCGATGCGCGCGGCACGCTGATCGCCCGCGCCCAGACGGCGTTCCGGCCATACCAGTCTCCGAAGCCCGGCTGGGCGGAGCAGGACGTCGAGGTGTACTGGTCGGCGTTGCGCGACAGCTGTCATCGACTGTGGGCCGACGATGGTATCGACCCCACATCGATTGCAGCGGTGAGTCTGACCACGCAGCGCGGTTCGGTCGTCTGCCTGGACGAAGCGGGGCGGCCGCTGCGACCGGCGATCCTTTGGCTGGACAAGCGGATGCAGCCGGGGCTGGGCAACGTTCCGGGGCCCTGGGGCTGGCTGTTCCGCGGGCTGGGCGTGCACGAGACCATCGCCCAGTTTCGTGCCGACGCGGAATCCAACTGGCTGCTGGCGAATCAGCCGGAGCTCTGGAGCCGGACGCGGCATTTCCTGTTCCTGTCCGGGTATCTGACCTACCGGCTCACCGGCCACATTCGGGACTCGGTCGGCAGTCAGGTGGGGTATGTCCCGTTCAGCTACAACAAGCAACAATGGGCGCACCGCTGGGACTGGAAATGGAAGGCCGTTTGCGTGAAAGCCAGCCAGCTGCCCGAACTGGTACCGCCGGGCCAGCCATTGGGCGCGCTGACCGAAGCCGCCGCGGACGAGCTGGGATTGCCGCACGGGCTGCAGCTGATCGCGGCGGCCGGTGACAAGGCCTGCGAGGTCCTGGGCTCCGGCGCGTTGTCGGCGGACGTGGCCTGTCTGGGCTACGGCACCACTGCGACGATCAATACCGTCTCTGAAAAGTACCGCGAGGTAATCCGCTACCTGCCGGCCTATCCGGCCGCCGTGCCGGGGCATTTCAACACCGAGATCCAGATCTTTCGCGGTTTCTGGATGGTGTCCTGGTTCAAGCAGGAATTCGGCGCGCCGGAGGAGGAGATCGCGGCCTCGGCCGGCCTGCCCACCGAGGCGGTGCTGGATCAGCAGATTCGCGACATTCCGCCGGGCTCCGAGGGCCTGATGCTGCAGCCTTACTGGAGTCCGGGGATTCGCGATCCCGGCCCCGAGGCCAAGGGCGCGATCATCGGTTTCAGTGACGTGCATACCCGCGCGCACATGTACCGGGCCATTCTCGAAGGTCTGGCCTACGCGTTGCGGCATGGCCGCGAGCGTATCGAACGCACCACGCGTCAGCCGGTGCGGCGGTTGCGGGTCGCCGGCGGCGGCTCGCAAAGCGACGTGGCCATGCAGATCACCGCCGACGTGTTCGGGCTGCCGGCCGAGCGACCACATGTCTACGAGGCCTCGGCGCTGGGCGCGGCGATCAATGCCGCCGTCGGCATTGGCCTGCATCCGGACTACCGCAGCGCGGTGCGCGCCATGACTCATGTTGGTGAAGTGTTCGAGCCTGATCCGTCCGCGGTGCGGACCTACGACCGGCTGTACCGGCGGGTCTACGAGCGCATGTATGCCCGAATGAAACCGCTCTACCGGCAGTTGCGACGGACCACGGGCTCACCGCCCTGATCCGTCGCATGGGTCTGCTCGTCAGCGCGTGACCGAACTGCGCTGGCCGCGGACTTCCTCGAAGAATGCCGCGTTGGATGGCTTGCGACCCAGAAACGCCTCGACCATCGCCTCGGCCGGGCGCTCCGATCCGCGGGACAGCACCAGGGTGCGGAACCGCTGGCCGACCTGCGGGTTGATCACGCTGGCGCCGAAGGCCGACAGCATGTCCAGGGCGATGGCCTCCGACCACATGTAGCCGTAGTAGCCCGACGCGTAACTGCCGGCGATGTGCGAGAACGCCCCCGGAAACTGCGTCTCCGGCGCATAGCCGTAAGGTGTTTCCGCGGTCATCCGCTTCCACAGTGTCATCGCCGGCTGAGGCTCGCCCCGGTAGAGCGCGAAATCGAAGCCGGCGTAGAGATGCTGCCGGGCGTAGCGCATGCCGCTGGCCAGCCGGCGCGCCACATCCAGGCGTTCGATCTGGTCGGCGTCCAGGCGCGGGCAGCCGTCGCAGTACTGCTGCAGCAGCGCCAGCGACTCGGGGCGGCGAGCCCATTCCTCGAACATCTGCGACGGCGCTTCGACGAAGTCGCGCTCCACGCTGGTGCCGGCCTGCGAGACGTAGCGGCTGCGTGACAGCACACCATGCACGCCGTGGCCGAATTCATGGAAGAAGGTCTCGACCTCGGACTGGGTCAGCCCGTTGCGATCGAAGTTGGTGACCAGCACCGAGATCGGTGTCCGGCCCTGGGCGCGACTGGCGCCACGGACGGGAAACGCGGCCGCGTGCTTGTACTTGCCGGGGCGGGGGAACAGATCGAGGTAAATGCCCGACAGCAGCTCGCCGCTGCGGGCATCGACGACATCGTAGTAGACGACATCCTCATGCCAGACCGGTACATCGACCGGAACGAAGCGCAGGCCGTACTGGGTTTCGGTGACGCCCAGAATCCAGTCACGTACCGCCAGCGACGGGAAATAGGCACGTAGCGCCTCCTGGTCGATCTGCGCGGTCTGCTGGCGATACTGCTCAATGTAGTACGAGCGGTCCCACTGTTGCAGCGTTACCGATTCCTGCGGCTGGCCAAGGGCCGCGACCTTCATCGCCCGCAGTCGTTCGACATCGGCGGCTTCGGCCTCTCGGGTGACCGCGCCGACCTCGGTCAGAAAGGCATCGAGCTTGTCGACGCTGTCGACCATCCGGCGTTGAAGCACGAAGTCGGAATAACTGTCGAGTCCGTGCAGGACCGCGTACTCGTGGCGCAATGCGACGATGCGGTCGAGGATCTCCAGGTTGGCGTCGCCACCACGGCGGTTGAAAGCGGTGTAGTAGCGACGACGGGCGGCCTCGTCACTGGCGCTGCGCATGAACGGCGCGTAGTCCGGAGAGTCGAAGCCGACGGTCAGCGTGCCGCCAGGTTCGACGCCACGCTGTTCCAGATAGCTTGCCGGCAGGTCGGCCAGTTCATCGCCGGAGAAGCTCAATGTCTCGTCGTTCTCGCGAATGTTGCGGGCGAACTGCTGACTCAGCGATTGCACCTCGGTGAGGATTTCCGCGGCCCGTTGACGTTGGGCCGGCGGCAGGCTGACGCCGGCATCCGCGAAGGCGTTGAGGAGGTCCTGCTTCAGCTTGGCGTCGATGGCGTCGGCGGGTTCGACCGCGCGGATGCGCTGGTACAGAGCCTCGTCCTGGTAAAGCCCGGTCTCGAACTGCGTGTAGGCGACGATGCAGGCCTCGCCGGCGTCGCGCACCGCCTTGTCGGGATGGACGTAGGCGAGGATGTAGATCGGGCCGACCGCGTTCTCGACCGCGGCCATCATCCGGTCCCAGTCCAGCAGGACATTCCGTTCGGTGTCGGCGCTCATCGCGAGTCCGGCCGCACGCGCCTTGCCCAGCGTCAGCGCCTGCTCGCAGCTGGCGTTGATCTGTCCGGCGTCGAGCATTGGCAGCGTGACACGCGCCTGGGCGGTGGTGCAGATCGCCAGCAGACCGGCGGCGATCGTCCCGCGCCGGATCACGCCGGGCCTCCGGTGGTGATCGGGGGTACGGGCGGTGGCGGGCCGGGGGTCCAGTCCGCTGCCCGGTGTTCCGCGACCACCGTCGTGTAGATGCCGCCACGCACATAGAACTCCGCGGTCAGCCGCATGTACCGCGGCGCGGTGCAAGCCACCAGATCGTCGAGAATCCGGTTGGTCACGGCCTCGTGAAAGGCGCCCTCGTCGCGAAAACTCCACATGTAGAGCTTCAGCGACTTGAGCTCGACACAACTGCGGTCGGCAATGTAGTCGAGGAACAGCGTCGCGAAGTCAGGCTGGCCCGTCTTCGGGCACAGGCAAGTGAATTCGGGAATGCGCATCCGGATCAGAAAGTCGCGATCGGGGTTCGGATTCGGAAAGGTTTCCAGGTCCTTGGACGGCTGGGTGGACATGCGGTCTCCAGGGCTGAGCGCGGCGCCAGGCCAGTGCGGACGGGCTGCGGCAACGATAGTGGGAGCGGCGAAATGGCGCGCCCGGGACCGGCCGAACCGGTCCGCGGCTACTTCGCGGCGACCGCATTAATCTACACTACCGAATTGATACCCCTGAACAGCGCCACCTGATGCGGCTCAGTGCCATTCGGCTAGCCGGGTTCAAGTCCTTCGTGGACCCGACTCATCTCAAACTGGATTCCAACCTGACGGCCGTGGTCGGTCCGAACGGCTGTGGCAAATCGAACATCATCGACGCCGTGCGCTGGGTGATGGGTGAGTCCAGCGCGCGACAGCTGCGCGGCGATGCCATGGAAGACGTGATCTTCAACGGCTCCAAGGGGCGCAAGCCGGTCGGTCGTGCCTCCGTCGAACTCGTGTTCGACAACAGCGAGGGCAAGCTGGAAGGGCAGTTCGGTCAATACGCGGAAATCTCGGTCAAGCGTGAACTGGCGCGCGACGGTCAGTCCACCTATTTTCTCAACGGCAAGCGCTGTCGCCGTCGTGATGTCTCCGACCTGTTCCTGGGTACCGGTCTGGGTTCCCGGAACAGCTACGCCATCATCCAGCAGGGCACGGTGTCACGGCTGGTCGAGGCGCGGCCGGAGGACATGCGCAACATCATCGAGGAAGCCGCCGGCATCTCCCGCTACAAGGAGCGGCGCCGCGAAACCGAGAACCGGATTCGCCATACCCGCGACAACCTCGACCGGCTGGATGATCTGCGTTCGGAGCTGGGCGAGCGGCTGGCGCTGCTCAAGCGCCAGGCCGAGAACGCCGAGCGCTACAAGCAGCTCAAGTCGGAAGAGCGTCAGGTTGGCGCCGAGCTGCTCGTCTTGCGCCTGCAGGCGCTGGAGCAGGAGGGCGAGGAGCAACAGTCCCGAATCGACGCGGCTCGGCAGGCCTACGAGGCCGCCCGCGGCGAATCCGACGCGGCCGCGAAGGCCGCCGACGACGCGCGGCAGGCCCAGCAAACCGCCAGTGACGGGCTGCAGTCCGCGCAGGGCGCCTTCTACGGCGCGGAATCGGCGCTGTCCCAGCTTGACCAGGCGATCCGCCATGCACAGGAACTGGCCGAGATCCGGCGCAGAGAGCAGGCGCAACTGGCCGGCGAGATGGACCGGCTGGACAGCGAGCAGAAGAGCGCCGGCGACACGCGTCAGGCACTGGAGGCCGAACTGAGCGAGGCGCGCGCGACGCTGACCTCCGCCAGCGCCGAGGAAGACCGACTGGCCGAACAGGCCGCGCAGAGCGAGGCCGAACTGTCGCGGATCCAGGCCGGCTGGGACCAGATCGTCGAACAGGCGCAGAAGCCGTTGCGGGATGCGGAGCGCGAGCGCGTCCGCGTCGAGCACGCCGAACGCCAGCTCGAGGACTACGCGCGCCGCGGCGAAAAACTCTCGACGCGTCTGGCCGAGATCGACCTGCCGGCCGCGGAAACCAAGGCGGCCGACTCGCTGAAACGTCACGAGTCCCTGGTTGCGGACCTGGAGGCCGCAAGGGCGCGCGTCGCCGATGTAGACCAGCAATTGGCCGGGCTGCGCACGGCGCGCGGAGAAGCCGATCGTGCGCTGGACGAGGCTCGCCAGCAGCTGCATCGTCTGCGCGGACAGCGCACCTCGCTGGAGGCGTTGCAAAAGGCCGCGTTGCAACAGGATCAGGAACGTCTCGGCCCCTGGCTGGAGCAGAACGGCGTGGCTGAGCTGCCGCGTCTGGCCAAGCTGCTGCAGGTCGAGCCGGGTTACGAGACCGCTGTGGAATCGGTGCTGGGGCCCTGGCTGCAGGCCGTCGCGGCCGGTGACATTCCCGAAGTGGACGAGGCACCGCCCGCGGCGCTGGGCCTGGTGTCGGACAGCGAATCCGGCGCGGTTTCGGTGCCCGCATCGGTGGCTGGCGCGCGGCCGCTGATCGCCTGCGTCGAAGGTCCGGCCGTGCTGATGGCGCTGCTGGACGGTGTCTATTACACCGATGACGTCGCCACCGCGGCGCGACGGGCCGATCACCTCAAGCCCGGCCAGCGTCTGGTCACGCCCGATGGTTCGATCTTCGGCCCGGGCTATCGCTGGTACGCGTCCGCCGGCGCCACCGGAGATTCCGTGATCGCGCGCGAGCGGATGCTCAAGCAACTGACCGGCGATGTCGCGGTCGCGGAAACCGAGGAGCAACGCCAGCGCGAGTCACTGGAGACGATTCGAGGTCAGCTTGCGGAACTGGATCAGCAGCGCAGCGAATTGCTGTCGACCTCTGATCAGGTGGCGCGGGATGCCGCGCGGGCGCTGGCCGACCGTGAACGCGATCAGGGTCAGGTCGAGCAGTTGAAGCGCAGCCAGAGCGCCGCGCAGGGCGAGCTGGCCGAACTGGCGGACAACAAGGCCACGGCCGAAGCCAGCCTTCAGGCGGCCCGACGCGCGCTAACCGAGTTGATGGAGCAGGCGGCGCAGGCGGAGCAGCGCCGCAACGCGCTCCAGGTCGAACTGACCCAGGCCCGCCAGCACATGGCCGAGATCCGCCACGGCCTGGATCAGGCCCGTCGCGCCCGCCAGGATTCCGCGATGCGGCTGTCCGAGCGGGAGACCCGGCTGGGTGCGGCCCGCCAGCGGGTGGAGGAACTGGTCGCCCGCCGTCGGGAGCTGGACGCGCGCATGCGCGCCGAGGACGCCCGGGCTGATCGCAGCGAAAAGCCGATCGAGACGTTGCAGGCCGAGCGCGGGCCTGCCGAAAAGCACAAGCAGGCGGCCGAAGCCGATCTGCGTCAGGCACGCGAACGCCTGCAAACCGCGGAGGTGCGCGTACGTGAGCGCGCGGATCTGGCGCGCAAGGCGGCCTCGAAGCTGGATCCGCTGCGCGAGCGCCTGCAACAGGCCAAGCTGGACGCGCAGGGCCTGCAGGTGCGGCGGCAGACGTTGCTGGAGCGCCTGCAGGAGATGAACGTGTCGCTGTCCAGCGTGCGTGCCGAGCTCGAAGAGGGCGCGACCGTGGATGCCTGGGTGGAACGACTCGCCTCGCTGGAGCGGCGAATTCAGCGACTGGGCGCGATCAATCTCGCCGCGATCGAGGAATTCGCCGAGCAGCAGGAGCGGGCCGAGTATCTCGACCGCCAGCACGAGGACCTCACCGGCGCGCTGGATCAGTTGACCACCGCGATCAACCAGATCGACCGGGAGACGCGCGCGCGTTTCCGCGAGACCTTCGAGACGGTGAACGGTCATTTCCAGACCCGGTTCCCGCTGCTGTTCGGCGGCGGTGAAGCCACGCTGGAGCTGACCGGGGACGATTTGCTGGAGACCGGTATCCGCGTCATGGCGCGGCCGCCGGGCAAGCGCAACTCATCGATCCAGTTGCTGTCCGGGGGTGAGAAGGCCATGACGGCGGTGGCGTTGCTGTTTGCGCTGTTCCAGCTCACGCCGGCGCCGTTCTGCATGCTCGACGAGGTCGACGCCCCGCTGGACGACGCGAACGTCAGCCGCTATTGCGACATGATTCGGCACATGTCCGACGACGTGCAATTTATAATCATTTCCCATAACAAGCTGACCATGGAACTGGCCGACCGGCTGCACGGTGTCACCATGCAGGAACCGGGTGTCTCGCGCCTCGTCAGCGTTGACATGGAACAGGCGCTGGAGATGGCCGGCTAATGGCGGTCATGCGGCAGCCTGGACTCACAGAAACGGATTTAGCATGAGTGCAATGCAATGGGCCCTGCTCGTGGCCGGACTGGCCGTCGTCGGTCTCGTCTACTGGTACAGCCGGCGGGATCTGGGCGACGAGGCCGGTGATTCGGCCGATGACGATCGTGGCCAGATGGGCCTGTGGGACAACTTCGGCGATCAGTTCGACGAGTTCGGCGTGGGCAAGCCCCGCGTGCGCTCGGCGCCCGATCTCGACGCCCCGTCCTCGCCGGAGCCGGATGAAGCCGGCAACCAGAAGCTGGTGGTGTTCTATCTGGTCGAACGCGAGAATGCGTTCATTCCCGGCACGCACATCCATCAGTCGATGGAGACGCTCAAGATGCAGTTCGGCCACCGTCACATCTATCACCGGATCAAGGAAGTGGGTGGTGTGCCGCAGGAGGTCTTCTCGATCGCCAGCATCGCCAAGCCGGGCCACCTGGATCCCCAGGAAGCCGAAACCTTTTCCACCCCGGGACTGGTCGTGTTCATGAACCTGCCCGGACCCGAGCATCCGGAGGTCGCCCTCGACGACATGCTGCGCACCACGCGCAAGCTGGCGGAGTGGCTGAAGGCGGACATTCTCGATGATCAGCGTGAATTGCTGACCGATGAGCGTGTGGAGGAGCTGCAACGGGACGCGCGTCTGAGCGCGAATCCGCGATGATCGAGCCCGCGCAGCGGGCGGCCGCGCTGCGTGAGCAACTCCACGAGCACGCCCATCGCTACTACGTGCTCGACGACCCCAGCGTTCCGGATGCCGACTACGATCGCCTGTACCGGGAGCTGGAGGCGCTGGAGGCAGAGCATCCCGAACTGATTGTTCCGGACTCGCCGACCCAGCGGGTCGGGGCGCAGCCGAACAGCGCCTTCGAACCGGTCCGGCACCGGCTGCCGATGCTGTCGCTGGCCAATGCGTTCTCCGAGCAGGAGGTCCGCGATTTCGATCGCCGTGCACGCGAACGCGCCGGCGAGGATGCGCTGGTCTACGTCGTCGAGCCGAAGATGGATGGTCTGGCGGTGTCGCTCACCTACGAGCGCGGCTTGCTGGTCAAGGCGGCCACGCGCGGCGACGGGCGCACCGGTGAGGATGTCACCGCCAATGTCCGAACCATCCGTCAGGTGCCACTGCGCCTGTCCGGCGATGTCCCCGAGCTGGTCGAGATTCGCGGTGAAATCTACCTGCCGCTGGCCGGCTTTCACGAAATGAATCGCCGGCTGGAAGCCGATGGGGCAAAGACCTTCGTCAATCCCCGCAATGCCGCCGCCGGTGCGCTGCGGCAGCTCGACCCGGCCGTCACCGCGCGGCGACCGCTGGAGATCGTCTGTTACGCGGTCGGTCATCTGGAAGCGGGCAGCCTGCCGACCACGCACATGGAACTGCTGGAGCTGATCGCGGCCTGGGGGCTGCCGGTGTCCAGCCTCAACCAACGGGTCGACAGCATCGATGACTGCCTGCGCCAGTATGCGGAGTTGCAGGCGGCGCGGGAGGAGCTCCCGTTCGAGATCGATGGTGTCGTCTACAAGGTCGACGACCTGGCCATCCGCGAGACACTGGGGCAGGTCGCGCGGGCGCCGCGCTGGGCCATCGCGCACAAGTTTCCGGCGGAGGAGGTCAGCACACGGCTGCTCGACGTCGAATTCCAGGTCGGGCGGACCGGGGCGCTGACGCCTGTAGCCCGGCTGGACCCGGTGTTCGTCGGCGGTGTCACGGTGTCCAACGCGACACTGCACAACATGGACGAAATCGAGCGCAAGGATGTGCGCATCGGTGATCGCGTCGTGGTCCGGCGTGCCGGCGACGTGATTCCCGAGGTCGTGCGCGTGCTGATCGACGAGCGGCCCGATGATGTCCAGCGCGTCGAACAGCCCGCGGCCTGTCCGGTCTGCGGTTCGGACGTGGTCCGCGCCGAGGGCGAGGCCATCGCGCGCTGTTCGGGCGGGCTGGTCTGCTCGGCGCAGCGGGAAGGCGCATTGCGGCATTTCGTCTCGCGCAGGGCGATGGATGTCGACGGCATGGGCGACAAGCTGATCGAGCAACTGGTCGCCAGCGGGCGCGTGCAGTCGCCGGCCGATCTGTACACGCTGACCCAGGACGAACTCGCCAGCCTGGAACGTATGGGCGAGAAGTCAGCCGCCAATCTGGTGGCGGCGCTGGAACGGTCCAAACAGACGGAACTCGGACGTCTGATCTACGCCATCGGGATTCGCGAGGTCGGCGAGGTCACCGCGCAGTCCCTGGCCAATGCATTCGGCGACCTGCCGGCGCTGATCGATGCCGATGAGGAGGCGTTGCTGGCGGTGCCTGACGTCGGACCCATCGTGGCCCGCCATGTTCGCTCCTTCTTCGAACAGGAGCAGAACCTCGGGGTGCTGGAGTCCTTGCGGGAACTGGGCGTGCGCTGGCCGAAAATCGAGGTGGTCGAATCACCAGCCGAGCAGGCCCTGAGCGGAAAGACCTTCGTGCTGACCGGTTCGCTGGAAACGATGACGCGTGACGACGCCAAGGCGCGGATTCAGGCCTCCGGAGGCAAGGTGACGGGCAGCGTGTCCAGGAAGACCGACTACGTCGTGGCCGGCGCCGACCCCGGGTCCAAGCTGGCCAAGGCCGAGGCGCTGGGCATCGAGGTGCTGGACGAAGCCGGCCTGCGGGCGTTACTCGGCGACGCCGACTGATTCGTCCGGCTGCGCCGGCTCGATTACTGGCGTCTTCGAACGCTTGAGGCGTTTCGGTTCGGGCGGCTCCCGAACCGGGGAGTAGGGCGCCAGTTCCTCGCTCTTCCAGATCCTGCGCGCGATGCCGATCCCGAAAATCACCGCCTGTTCGGTTTCCACCAGCGGGCTGTCAGCGAAATCCGCGCCCGCCAGATTGTCGTAGAGCACGAACGCGCCGATACGCGTGTCGCCGCGGCGCCACGTGACCACCGCATTGGCGCGGGCGCCCGAATACCCACCTCCGGCCGCGAATGCGGGACGGTCCGGTCGGGCGAACTGCGGATCCACCTCGTAGAAATAGTCGTGATACTTCTCGGTGGCGAACAGCGGGCCCAGTGACAGGGTCAGGCCCCAGGACGTGCCGTTGACCAGCCAGTTGCGCGACATTTCGTAGTTGGGGTGAATCAGCCAGCCGATTGGTTCGAAGCTTTGCAGGTCGGTGGCGACGACCGCGCGGGCGGGAATCCGGATGCGGTGCACCCAGCGGCGCGGTTCACGCCGCAGCACGAAGTCCAGCGACGGACCGATCTCGAAGGTGCCCTCGATGTCGGGCATGTCTTCGCGGTTCGGGTTGTCGTCGGCATCGCCTGGCAGTGAGGTGGCCAGCGACAGCGACAGCTCCGTATTGAAGTCCTCGATCAGCGACGCCGCGGCGCCTTCGCGGCCGATGCGAAAACGCTCGCCGCGGTATGCGGCGTAGGGCGCCAGAATGCCGAAGGAACTGAAATGCTCCGCGCCCCGGTAGTCCGGGAACACCGTTCCGCCGCCACCGACACCGACTTCCCACTTCGGGTCCCGGATCTGCTCAGACTCGTCGTTCGCCAGGACGGGACAGCAGGCAAGAATCAGCGCGGCAAGCCCGAAGGCCGCAGAGTAAAGTGGCTTCATGCGAGGAAGTTTGCAGGGTTTGTCAGGCGAAGGCGAGTCATGATCGGGTTGTGGAGAGTGGGACGTCTGGTGGCGGCATCATGGCTGGCCTGGCTGTGCTGGACCTTCGCCCCGACGGAGCGATTCAATGCCGACCTGGCGGCCCTGGATGACGCACCGTTCGAGCAGCGATTCCAGCAGGAGTTCGCGGCGGATCGGCTTTCGGAAGCCGGGCTCAGTCTGGAGGCCGGATGTGACGCTGGCGTGATCGCGGCCCCGGACTGCATGCGGTATCGGCAGCAGCTTAACCAGCGCCGGGAGTCCGCCGACTACCGCTGGCAGCAGGCCGCGCGCGGCGCGATCACCGGTGAGGCGGAGTCCAACGTGGCGCTGGCCGGCGCCGTGGTGGCGGATCTGTTCGTGATCGGCGACATCCGAGACCTGATCATCCAGTCCTGGCGATGGTCGAAGGGCGAGCCTACCGACCCGGTGATCGCGGCGTTGTCGGGGCTCGGGCTCGCGCTGACGTTGATGCCATCCGCCGATGTAGGCGCGGCGCTGCTGAAGGCGGGCCGTCGTGCCGGCGCGATGAGTGCCCGCTTCGCGCGTTCGCTGCTCCGTCTGGGCAATCGGGGCGGGGACATGCGGCGCCTGGGCGCGGTCGCGACCGATGCACGTCGTCTCGCCAGGCAAACCGATGCGGCGACGACGCTGCGAATTCTCCGGCATGTCGAACATCCCGCCGATCTGGCGCTGGCCACACGCCTGACCCGGCGCGCCGGGCTGGGTGCTTACGCGCTGGAAACCGGCGGCCGCGGCACGCTCAGAATGATGAAGACGCTGGGCCGTCAGGGTGACGAGGTCATCCTGCGCGCTGCGCGCAAGGGTCGGCCGGGATTGCAGTTGCTGGCCCGCACCGGTCGCGTCGCTCTTCGCCCACATCCGCTGCTGGGTCTGGCCAAGTTCATCCGCAAAGGCCGGACGCGTGAGTGGGTCGAATTGCAGATGATGCAGCGGGCCGGGCTGATGCGTTGGGGCGCGACGGGCTGGCTGGCGCTGGAACTGCTGTTGATCGCGTGGTGGATCGGGCGGCGTCGCCGCCAGGTGCGACCAGCGGTGCGCTAGGGCGCCGCGTCCAGTGCCAGCGCGTGAATGTCGGTATCCATCAGATCGCCCAGGGCGCCGTATACCGCGCGGTGGCGTTCCACGGCGCGCAGGTCGGCGAAGGCATTTGCGCGGATGCGAACGCTGAAGTGGCCCTTGCCGCTGCGGGCGCCGGCGTGGCCGACATGCAGGTGGCTGTCGTCCTGGATCGCGAGTTCGTAGGGATCGAAGGCCGATTCCAGGCGCTTGCGGATTTCGGAGATGCGGGTTTCCTGCAAAGTCATTTCGGATAGACGGGTTTGAACGGGTAGACGTCGACGTGGGTGTAGACGCCGGCTTCCTTGTACGGATCGGCGTTCGCCCAGGCGCGGGCTGCGTCGATGGATTCGAACTCCGCGACGATCAGGCTGCCGTGATAGCCGGCTGCCGTGGCGTCCGGGTGTTCGGTGATCGGCATCGGCCCGGCCAGCAGCAGGTGGCCGG
>NZ_CAXFCL010000086.1:0-24052 GCF_964000955.1 uncultured Abyssibacter sp. | reverse complement strand
TGGGCAACAGGCTGTAGCCGAAATCCATCGCAAGATCGCGCAGCCGCGCCCGGGTCCGGCACATCCACTTGCCAAGCAGCAGGAACAACGCGAACGCGCCCAGGTACAGGAACGGTGAGATCACCAGCCACAGCATCTCGTAACGGATGTACCAGTCGCGCACGTCGCCGTAGCGTCTCAGCGGGTGGTCGCCCAGCCACTGAGTCAGAATGCCGGTCGGGTCATCCAGAAGGCGTTGAACCAGGGCTTGGTTTCGCTGAGCCCGTCGAAGGCCGTGGACGAGAGCATGAACAACAGGAACACGAGCAGGCTGCGATGTTCGACGCGCCGGCGCAGCAGCCCCGTGAACGGCCAGCGCAATCGAACGCGCGCGGCGCCCTCGGCGTCGGGATCGTAAATCACCGGCGCCATCATGGAGACCAGACGGAACATCACCGCGAACAGCTCGCCGTGGCGGAACCACGCACGCTGCCCGACCAGCCACACACCCGTCAGGTTGACGGCGGTGTAGATCAGGATGCTGATGGCCAGCGAAAACGGGCGGATGTCCCCGAACAGTTCCAGCCCGATGAAACCCATGTAGAGCATCACCGCCGGCCAGTACGCAAGACGGTCTGGATAGGCGAAACGACCGGTCGGAAAGGCCGGCCACCATCGGGCGGTCACCCGGCTGAGTGTCAGCCAGGGATTCAGCGCGTTGTACCAGCCGCCGATCAGCGCGCTCAGATAGGTGCCACCCAGCGCGAACAGGATCCAGAAGAAGGTCATGTTGAAGTTGCGATACGGATCGCGTGTGCCGATCAACCCGGTCAGCACCGAAAACGCGAACAGCAGCAGCAGCAACCCCTGGCAGACCGGGACGACGTGACCGCGCCTGAGCAGGTGAACCAGCCAGCCGTCACCCAGTTCCAGGGACCGCGACGGGCGGTCCACATGCGACCGCCCGATGAAGAAACCGAGGACGACAAAGGACAGCACCAACGCGGCCATGGCGCCGTAGATGTAGAGCCAGACCGGCATCGGCAGCTGCACCGGCCGCCCGAACGAATGGGCGTGGACCGTGGCGGGAACCAGGGCCGCCACCGCCACCAGGCCGGACCGACGAATCACGAGCGGGGGTAGACCTCCAGCGTGCCCACATCCAGCTCGCTGCCGTGCAGCTCCAGCATGTGCTGGCCGACGCGGTCGGCGGTGAATTCCAGCAGCTGCGGCTCCCCGGCGGGCAGCGGCAAATGCTTTTCGTAGCCATGCACGTGCATGGCATCGTCCACCGTACTGGTCACCTCGAAACGCACCTGATCGCCCTGCTGCACACGAAACCGTTGTGGCGCCCAGGTACTGCCGTCGCCCAGCGCCAGCTCGAAGGTCTGCAAACCCGCCGACGCTCCCCGCGGCGACGGTGCCGGCTTCAGCGCGATCCACAAACCAGCCAGCACGACGACCGCCGCGAGCGCGACGATGAGCTGGCTAGCCTTCATTGCCCCGCAGGTTCGCGGTTGTAGGTCCGTTCCCACATCTGGAGATAGCCCTCGGCCGAGTTGTACAGCGCGTCCAGGGCCTCTCGCCCACCTTCCAGCCGGACTTCCTCGACGAAGTCCGCAACCAGGCCGTAGTGCGCCATCCCCACCTCATCGATATGCCAGAACTTCCCGCTCTCCGGGATCATCAGCAAGTCCACGGACACCGGTTCAAAGTTGGCGAACTGTGGTCCCCAGTCGGCGCCTCGGAACAGGGTGAAGGGATACTGCACGGGTTCGGAGTCGCCGCCACGCGGCCCCGGATGACCACCGAAGCCGTTGGCATCGGCGCCGAAACCCAGCCCCAGCACGCGGTCGTCGGGCACGCCCGCCTTTTCACGCCAGAACTTGAGCTTCTCCAGAAACTCGACGTGCTTCACCCCGCTGCCCTTGTAGGGATAGATGATGCCTCCGCTGGCGAGCATGCGCTGCGCCTGGTCGCTGGTCAGCCCTCCGTGGGCATCATGCGACGATGCCATCGGATAGGGCGGATCCTGCTGCGCGGCGATGTCGAGCATGATGTCCTTGCTGTGGTAGGCGGCGTGATCGATGTCGATCACCATGCGCTTGTCCATCAGCGCCTGCAGCGCGTGGACCCCCAGATCCGTCACCGTGCGCTTATTGCAGCTCTTGCCATCGGGATACACCGGCAACAGCCCACCGGTGAGCTCCAGGATCGCCGCGGTCAGAGGATCGTCCCCCAGAACCGGCAACGACGTGGCGATTTCCAGCCCCGGGGTGCGTACCGAGGGTTCGTCCACCGGGTAGTCGCGACAGGCCTCGACCTCCCAGAACGCCCCGGTATCCAGCAATCCCAGCAGATTCATGATGTCGCTGAAGATGCCGGTGCCACCCAATGCGTTATTGATGTCGTGATAGGGATAAACATGGCGCACACCCAGATCCCACAAGCGATCAATTTCGCTGTCGATCTGTTCCTCGTCGCACTCGGGGATTTCGGTCAGCCCCACCGTGAGCGCCACACCGCAGTTGAACACCTGTGCAACCTCGACGCCCAGCACCACGGCGAGCTTGCCGTCATTGATCACCTCGCGCGCCTGCTGCGGGCTGGTCACGATGCGATACCAGCCCTTGCCGGGACCGCCGCTCTGGGCGTCGATGTAATCCTGAACCTCGTAGAGATACTGGATCTGCTTGACGGCGATGCTCATGTCATCGCAGTCCGCCAGCGGGGCCAGGGAGTACAGCTTGCCAACGTTGCAAAGCGCCTGGATGTTCGTGCCGTGGTTCACCATCAATCGCAGACCCGAGAGCCAGGCACGCTCCACCCACTTGTAGTACATGACCTGATGGGTCAGATAGTCGCGCTGTGGCCAGTCCACGAAGGTCGGCCATCCCTCGGTCTCGTGGGTGCCTACCGCGCCGGAGATGATCTGGTTGGCGTCCAGGACACCCTGGGGGCCGTGGAATTCCAGACAATCCTCCAGAGCATGCGGGACGCCGAAGCGGTGGATGACCTCACCGTAGAGCACGCCTCCCGCCGAGGGACCAACGTCACCCGCATAGGAAAGCTCGCTGGACATGCCCATGTGCGTATGCACGTCGGCGAAGCCCACCGCGGGCTTGTCCACGCCGTTGCCCTTGAACGTCGGACCGGTCACGGACGTTGGCATCTCGGGGTAGATGGCACAGGTCACCGATGTGGGGACGAACTTGAAATGCGTCCGCGTCGTCTCGTCCGGTTCCGCCAGGGTCAGAACGCCCGCATCGGTCACGGCAAGTGCCAGGCTGCCGTCGTCCGAATAAAAGGTGAACGCATCGGAGCCCTCCACCGGATCAACCGTCCAGATCGCGGCATCGGAAGGCGCGGCAAGCGCCTCGACCGGCGACGCCGCGGTAAGCAAACGCTCATCGGTCGCGTACAGGAGGTACTTGCCCAAGGTCGCAGCCCGCATGAAGAACGCCTCCGCCTCGTCGGCCTGCTGTGCGGAGGTGCCGTAACCGCTTTCGCCATCAGCAGCCACCAGCCCGCCGCTGGCTACCGACTGCAGCGCATAACATCCGTTGGCTGCCGCGTAGCGATCGGTCGGAACCGGCGGCGTTTCGGCACTCGGAGAATTCGGTGCGGAACTTGAGCCACAGGCGGTGACCAATGTCGCCACGATAGCGACACATACGATGCAGATGTTGCGCATATCCCCAATCCCTGATCGAAGTTAGTTTTATTCAGTTCAGAGTGTATGGGAGCCGAACAGGTGAACGCGTCGTAAATATGGCTCAACGGGGCAGAAGTCGGGACAGACGAGCCACCCGGCGGAACGGCGGGTGTCGTCGTTTCGACAACGCGGCCATCGACCTCCTAAGATACCGACCGCGATGACACGGACCCGAGTGACCATGCCCGATACACCAGCCGCCCACCGCCTGATCGTCGCGCTGGACGTCCCGGACGCGACCGCCGCCAAGTCCCTCGTCAACTCGCTGGGCGACTCGGTCGGCTTCTACAAGATCGGGCTGGAACTGGCGATGACGCCGGACTACTTCCCCCTGCTCGACTGGCTGGCCGCCCGCGGCCATCGGGTGTTCTGCGATCTCAAGCTGCATGACATCCCGGCCACCGTGGGACGGGCCGTTCAGCGCCTTGCGGACTCCGGCGCCGACCTGCTGACCGTGCATGCCGGACAAACCGCCATGCTGGAGGCCGCGGCCGCGGCCAGAGGCACCACGCTGCAGGTCATCGCCGTCACCGCGCTGACCAGCCTCGACCAGAGGGATCTGACCGAACTCGGCGTCACCACCCCGGTCGACGAACTGGTGCTGCGGCATGCCCGCCGCGCCCGCGCCGCCGGTCTGGACGGCGTCGTCTGCTCCGGCCACGAAGTCGGACGCGTTCGCGCCGCTCTGGGGCCGGATGCGCTGGCCGTCACACCGGGCATCCGGCCGGCTTCGGATCAGGCGGCCTCGGACCAGAAACGCGTCATGACACCGCAGGCCGCGATCAGGGCCGGCGCCAGCCACATCGTGGTCGGACGCCCGATCCGCGACGCCGAGGACCCGGCGGCAGCCGCCATGTCCATCATTGATTCGATTGAACAGGGGCTGGCCACACGCGATGCGTGAGTGACGGCGACGGGCCAGAGCTTATAGACTGCGCCGCCATGGAATCCGGACACCGATTTATCCGCGCGCTGCGGCGCCAGCCCGTCGACAAGACCCCGGTCTGGATCATGCGGCAGGCGGGCCGCTACCTCCCGGAATACCGCGCAACCCGCGCCGAAGCCGGTGACTTTCTGACCCTTTGCAAGACGCCGGAGCTGGCCTGCGAGGTCACGATGCAGCCGCTGCGCCGTTTCGAGCTGGACGCGGCCATCCTGTTCTCCGACATCCTCACCATTCCCGACGCCATGGGGCTGGGACTGAGTCTGGTGGAAAAGCAGGGACCACGCTTCGAACGACCGGTCCGCGACCTCAGCGCCATCCAGGCGCTGGGCGTGCCGGACCCGGAAGACGATCTGGGCTACGTAATGGACGCGGTGCGCCTGATCCGGCGAACCCTGGACGGACGCACCCCGCTGATCGGCTTCGCGGGCAGTCCGTGGACGCTGGCCTGCTACATGGTCGAGGGCCAGGGCTCGCGGGACTTCGCACGGATCAAGACGCTGGCCTACGATCGCCCCGACGCCATGGCGCATCTGCTGGATACGCTGGTCGACTCGATCACCCAGTACCTGAACGCGCAGATCGCCGCCGGTGCGCAGGCCGTGCAAATCTTCGACACCTGGGGCGGCTCGCTGTCCTACGACGCCTACCGACGCTGGTCGCTGGAACCGATGCAACGCATCGTCGCGGGACTGGACCGCGGGCCGGAGGACGTTCCCGTCATCCTGTTCACCAAGGGCGGCGCGCCCTGGCTGGAGCAAATCGCCGACGCTGGCCCGGATGCGCTGGGCCTGGACTGGTGCTGCGATCCGGCCGATGCCCGCCGCCGGGTCGGCAACCGCGTCGCGTTGCAGGGCAACCTCGACCCCGCGATCCTGCGCACCGACGACCACGTGATCCAGCGCGAGGTGGCACGCACGCTGGACGCCTTCGGCCCGGCGCCCGGCCATGTGTTCAATCTGGGGCACGGCATCACGCCGGACATCCGCCCCGAAGCCGTCGCCACGCTGGTCGATGCCGTCCACGGACACCGCTTCGAAAGCGACTGAGGCCAGCCTGTGGACGCGGGTCCGGCGCCAATGCACCGCCGCGATCACGCTGACGCTGGGCGTGATCTGGCTGGTGATCTGCTTCCTGCTGCTGTTGCCGGCGGCGCTGATCAAGCTCTGCGTCCCGCACCCGACCGTCCGCGACTGGTGCGCCGGCAGGATGGACCGGGTCGTCGGTCTGTTTTCCGCGGGCATGCAAGGCCTGCTGACGCTGATGCGCGTCGGTGCCTTTGAGCTGCGCATCGACGGGGAACTGCGTACCGACCGGACTTACCTGCTGGTCTGCAACCACCAGTCCTGGGTCGACATTCTCTACCTGCTGATCCTGCACCATCGGCGCATCCCGTTTCCGCGCTTCTTCCTCAAGCGCGAACTGCTGTGGTTCCCGATCATCGGATTCGCCTGCTGGGCCATGGATTTCCCCTTCATGCGCCGCTACTCGTCCAAGGCCAAGGCCGCGAACCCTGCGCTGGCCAAGCGTGACCTGGAAACGGCGCGGGCCGCCTGCGCCAAGTATCGGAACCGACCAGTGACGATCATCAACTACGTCGAAGGCACGCGCATGTCCAAGGACCGCTACGCCGCCCAGCAACCAAGATGGACGCACCTGCTCAAGCCCAAGGCCGGCGGCGTGAGTTATGTCATCGATGCCATGGGCGACCAGCTCGCCGGTGTCATCGACACCACCATCGTCTATCCGACCGCCGAAGGCCCCGGCTTCTGGCGCTTCATGACGGGCGCCGAACAACCGGTGCTGATCGAGATGACCGTCCGCCCCGTACCGCAGTTCTCCACAACAGAGACCGACCCGCCGATGCGTGAGCAGGCACGCGCCTGGGTCAACGCGCTATGGGACGACAAGGACGTCAGGATCGGCGCTCTGCGAGACGAACTGGCGACCCGCCTGCGCTGACGCAGCCACCGGCTCCCAGCCGGTATACTCACGCGCCCCAGAATTCACTCAAACCGGCGACCCCCGTAGCCATGACGCGCTTTACCGAAGTTCGACAACTCGACCATCAGGCCATGGAGGCCGAACGTCTGGACTGGTGGGAGCGCGAGGGCATTTTCCAGCGGTCAATCGATCAGCGCGCCGACGCCGAAACCTTCACGTTCTACGAAGGCCCGCCCACGGCGAACGGCCGACCGGGCGTGCATCACGTGCTCGCACGCACGATCAAGGACACGTTCTGCCGCTACAAGGCCATGCGCGGTTACCGCGTCGATCGCAAGGCGGGCTGGGACACTCACGGCCTGCCGGTGGAAATCGAGGTCGAGAAGAAGCTCGGCCTGAAGTCCCGCGAGGACATCGAGGCCTACGGCATCGCCGAATACAACGCCGCCTGCAAGGCCAGCGTCGGCGAATACACCGGGCTCTGGAACACGCTCACGCGGCGCATGGCCTACTGGGTCGATCTGGACAATCCCTACGTCACCTATGACAACCACTACATCGAATCGGTGTGGTGGCTGCTCAAGCAGCTGTGGGACAAGGGCCTGATCTACCAGGGCCACAAGATCCACTGGTACTCGCCGGGCACCGGCACGGTGCTGTCCAGCCATGAGGTCAGCCTGGGCTACAAGGAAGTCGCCGACCCCGCCGTCACCGTCGCCTTCCCGCTGGCCGATGATCCGGACACGGCGTTCCTGGCCTGGACCACGACGCCGTGGACGCTGATCTCCAACCTGCTGCTCGCGGTGGGCCCGAAGATCACCTACGTGAAGGCCCGGTTCGAGGACAGGCAGTACATCCTCGCCGAGGCGCTCGCGCCCAAGGTGCTGGGTGAAGGCTTCGAGGTCCTGGAGCGCTACACCGGCGAGGACCTGGCCGAAACTCGCTACACGCCGCCCTTCGATCTGTTCACCGGCCATCCCGGCGCGCACCGCGTGGTCACGGCCGACTACGTCACCACCGAGGATGGCACCGGCATCGTTCATACCGCGCCGGCCTTCGGCGCCGATGACTTCGAAACCGCGAAGCGTGTCGGCGTGGAGATGGTCAACCCGGTTCGCCGCGACGGCCATTTCAACGACGACCTGCCCCTGGTCGGCGGCCTGTGGTTCAAGGATGCCGACAAGCCGATCTGCCGCGATCTGAAGGATCGTGGCCTGCTGTTCAAGCGCGACCAGTACCTGCACAACTACCCGCACGACTGGCGCCGCGGCACGCCGTTGATGAGCTATCCGGTGGAAAGCTGGTTCGTGAAGACCACGGCCTTCAAGGACCGGCTGGTCGAACTGAACGAAACCATCGGCTGGCAGCCCGAGCACGTCGGACGCGGCCGCTTCGGCGAGTGGCTCAAGAACAACGTGGACTGGGCGCTGTCCCGCCATCGCTTCTGGGGCACGCCGCTGCCGATCTGGATGTCGGACCGCGATCCGTCACAGGTCGAGATGATCGGCTCCATCGAAGAGCTGAAGACCAAGGCCGGCGACGCCTGGCCCGGCGATGACGCGCTGGATCTGCACCGCCCCTTCGTCGACGACATCACCTGGCCCGACGGCCAGGGCGGCACCATGCGTCGCGTGCCGGAGATCATCGACGTCTGGTTCGATTCTGGCGCCATGCCCTTCGCGCAGTGGCACTACCCGTTCGAGAACGTCGAGGCCTTCGAGCGCAATTTCCCGGCGGATTTCATCGCCGAGGGCCTGGACCAGACCCGCGGCTGGTTCTACACGCTGCACGCCATCGCCACGCTGGTGATGGACTCGGTCGCCTACAGAAATGTCGTCGTCAACGGTCTGCTGCTGGATGAGCAGGGCGAGAAGATGTCCAAGTCCAAGGGCAACACGGTCGATCCGTTCGAAGCCCTGGACACCCATGGCACCGACGCCGTGCGCTGGTATCTGATGGCCGCCTCCCCGCCCTGGGAGAGCACCAAGTACTCCGACGCCGGCATCGTCGAAACGCGGCGCAAGCTGTTCATGACGCTGACCAACGTCTACAGCTTCTTCGCCAGCTACGCGAACATCGACGGCATCGACCCGTCGGTTGATCCGATTCCGGTGGCCGACCGCCGCGAACTGGACCGCTGGATGCTCTCGCGTCTGCACACGACCACCGGCGAGGTGATCGAAGCACTGGACGGCTACAACCCGACTCGGGCGGCCCGCGCCATCGAATCGCTGGTCGACGCGCTGTCCAACTGGTACATCCGCCGCTCGCGTCCGGTGTTCTGGGCCGGCAAGAAGGACACCGGCGTCTCGGACGCCGACAAGCGCGCCGCCTACCAGACCACCTACACGGTGCTGCTGGGCATCGCCCGGCTCATGGCGCCGATCGCGCCCTTCTATGCCGACTGGTTGCATCAGTGTCTGCTGGGCGACCACAACGCCGAGACCTCCGTGCATCTCGCCGATTTCCCGGTGGCTGACGCCGCGCTGATCGATGCCGATCTCGAACACCGCATGGCGCTGGCGCGGACGATCGTCTCGACCACGCTGGCGCTGCGCAACACGCACAAGTTGAACGTCCGCCAGCCATTGGCCCGGCTCTCCGTCGTGGTCGAACCCGGCGTGGAACAGGCCGCGATCGAAGAGGTCCGCGATCTGATACTGGACGAGGTCAATGTCGAGGCCCTGGACTATGTCGACAGCGGATCGGACCTGATCCAGCGCGTGGTCAAGCCCAACTTCCGCGTGCTGGGCAAGCGCGCCGGCAAGCAGATGAAGGCCCTGGCGGCGGTCATCAACAATCTGGACGCCGCGCAGATCTCCGCCGCGGCGGACGGCCAGACCCTGGTCGTCGACCTGGACGGTGCGCCCTTCGAGCTGGCCGGCGACGACCTGCTGATCGAGACCCAGGGCGCAGAAGGCTGGGCCGCGCTGCGCGAGGGCGGTGTCACCGTGGCGCTGGACACCAAGGTCACGACCGAACTGCGCGCCAAGGGCCTGGCCCGCGAAGCCATCAACCGCATCCAGAACATGCGCAAGGCCGCGGATCTCGCCGTGACCGATCGCATCATCGTGCGCTGGCTGGCGGAGGGCGAGCTGGCCCAGGCGCTGGCTGAGCACGGCGACTGGATTGCCCGCGAGACCCTGGCCGTCGACCTCGACCGCAGCGACGATCCGGCCGGCGACTACCGCGAGCAGTTCGAACTCGACGCCGGCGCCCTGACGCTGGCCATCCGACCAGCCTGAGTCGAACCTACCGCCCCGGTCACAAAACAGTCACAATCCTCCGCACGAACGGGCGTCAGACCCGATCACCATTGAGGAGGAGACGTGATGAAACGATGGGGAACCCTCGCGGTTGCCGGTTTGGCAACAATGATCCTGGCTGCGTGCAGCAGTTCGAATTCCGGCAGCTCCGGTGGCGGGGGCGGCGGCCCGGTCGGGGGCGATGGCGAAAGCCGTGACGGAGAAGTCTACGACGAGACGCTGGCATCCGATGTCGATGGCGAAACCATCGCGATCACGGTGCTTGAACCAACCACGGTCACCGAAGGCGCCACCTACCCGCTGATCCTGCACAGCCACGGCTACGGGGGGGCGCGACAGTCCACGGCACCGGCCGAGGGGTCACTGATGGCCCGCCTGCGCGATGCCGGCTACGGCGTCATCAGCATCGACGAGCGGGGTCACAACGAATCCGGCGGCACCATTCGCATTCTCGACCCGACCCTGGAAGGCCAGGACCTGCTTCAGGTGCTGGACTGGGCGGAGGAAACCCTCGACTGGATCGCCTATGACAACAACGGGCCGGACAGCGGCCTGGGCAAGGGCAACCCCATCGTCGGTGCCATGGGCAGCAGCTACGGCGGCGGATTTCAGAACCTGATCTACGCCATCGATCCGAAACACCGGCTGGACGCGACGGCTCCGGACATCACCTGGAACGACCTGCGCTACAGCCTGTTCCCCGGCAACGTGTTCAAGTCGTTCTGGGCGACGCTGCTGTCGGCCGCAGGCAACCTGCCACCCAACACGCAGGATGCGCAGGTCAATCAGGGCCTGCTCGAGGGTATGCTCACGAACAGCCTCAGTGACGAGAACCTGGAGCTGCTGTACTTCCACAGCCTCGCCTCCCACTGTGCCGGCGACAACCCCTACACCGCCGCCGGCGGCCTGACCGCGATCGACGCGCTGGTCACGCAAAGTGCGCAGGACACGCTGTTCAACTTCAACGATGCCTACCACAACTACAGCTGCCTGAAGGCGCAGGGCGGTGATGTTCGATTGCTGACCAAGGCACAGGGCCACGGCATCGACAATGGTGACGGCGGCGACCACTGCGGCAGCATCGAACGCGCCGACGCGACGTTCGCCTGGTTCGAGGAGAAGCTCTACGGTCGCAGCGGCGTGACCGACTTCATCCCCGGTGTCTGCCTGATGCTGGGCGGGTCGGGGGACGATGCCGTGATGGTCGACGATGTTCCGGTCGGCGGCACCGAAGTCGCCATCGCATCGCAGAGCGTGACCACCGGTGAAGTCGGCGGACTGGCACCGGTCGCGGTGCCGGTGTACACGGCGCCGGCCGGCGGCGACGTCCTCGCCGGCATCCCGATGCTGAACGTGACGGTGACCGATCCGCTGCTGGGCGATGCGGGCGTGCTGGACCCGATCTTCCTGGTCGCGCTCGGCCGCGCGGCGGGCCTGGGACAGTACGAAGTGTTCCAGAACCAGTACCGGCCGGTCCGGGGCTATGGCGCATTCAGCATCGAGCTCAACGGCGTCTTCGAACGCCTCGCCGAGGGCGACGAATTGCTGCTGCTGTTCTATGGCGGGGCACTGGACCAGTTCGCGGGCTCCACCGGCGTGGTGGGTCAGGTCAATGTCGAGGGCTCCGTGTCGCTGCCCCTGATCGGCACCGACCACCAGACACCATAGCGCCGCGCGGCGGCTTTACGCGGGTGGCGCGCCCATGATCACCCGTCGCTCGCGGGTGACGGCGACATAGGGCAGGCCCAGCTCGTCGAGCCAGGCCTGCCCTTCAGTCTCGCCACCGACCATGGCGACGGTCGTGGCGATTCCGGCGAGCAGACAGCTGTCGGCCCGGGCCGAGACACCCGCGTATCCGTCCTCCGGTGGCCAACCGGTGCGCGGATCCAGCACATGACCATAGACGCGACCCCCGACGCGGATGCAACGCTCGTAGTTGCCGCTGCTGGCCAGCCCGCCGGAGGCCAGGTCGATCGTGGCGATGGCCCGGTCGGGTGCGAACGGGTCGCGGATGCCGACCCGCCAGGGACTGCCGTCCGGGTTCGGGCCGATCACGGCGAGATCACCACCCAGATCCACCAGCCCGTGGCGACCACCGGCCGCGCGCGCGGCCGCGACGGCGGCATCCGCGGCGTATTCCTTGACGAAGCCCCCGAAATCCAGCTCCATGCCCCTGGGCAGCCACAATCCTGGCGCCTCCCAGCGCACCCGCTGCCATCCCACCCGTTCAAGACAGGCGTGCACCTGATCGTGGTCGGGCACGACCCCATTGCGAAAGTCCCAGACGCCGCGCAGCACGCCCGAGGTAATGTCGAAGCGGCCACCGCTCTGGGCATGGGCCGCCGAGGCGAAATTCAGCAGTTCGGCGGTCTCCGCATCCACCACGCAACCCTCCGGCGTGCCGGCGCTGCGGTTGATCCGGGAGAGTTCGCTGTCGGCCTGATAGCGCGAGTACCGCAGCTCCAGACGCTCGACGACCGCGCGGGCGGCCTCCGCGGCAGCCGGAACATCGACCGTGATCCGGCACGGGCAGCCCATGGCGTGGAAGTCGACGACTTCCATCGCGCCATTCAAACCGTCGCCGGCGTCATCAGAAGGCGTACTTCAGACCGACCGCGACCAGGGTGAAATCCACAAGCCCGGGATTTTCGGTGACCACCGAGCCCAGCGCGTAGTCCCCGCTGCTCTCGTACTGCTCGATGCTGCCGGTCAGGCTGAGCTTCTCGAAGCGGTACTCCCCGGCCAGACCCAAAGTCACCGCGCCGTAAGGTGACAGACGGTAATCGCTGGAATACAGGTTGTCGCCGCGGGTGGAGCGGAAGAACGGTCGGTAGAAGAAAGCCTGGCTCTGGCTGTAGTAGCGCAGACTGGGGGTGACGGTAATCCGGTCACCGATGTCCTGGTACCAGCTCAGCGAGAGGGTATGCGACACCACCTCCCAATCGTCGCCATAAAGCCGGTAGTCCAAGTGCGCCGTCGCCCCGACACCGACAAAACGGCGTCGCAGCCGGGTCGTCCAGGCCCCGGTCCAGCGCCCATCCGGACGCGTGTCCTGGCGGATGTCGTCATCAACGAACACCAGCTTGTAGGGATCGGACAGATAGCCGTCGAGGTAGCTCACCGACAACGCGGTCTGGATGACGGTCTTCGCGTCGAGAATCCTCGACACGCCGCCGAGCAGCGTCAGCGACTGCTTGTCCTCCTCGTCCGGACGGCTCGGGAAACGCGTCTGCGCGTCGGTTGGCGTGATCGTGTCCGTGGAGTAGCCACCGCCCACGGTGTAGGCGGTCATCTTGTCGGCATCCTCCCACTCGACCTCGACGCCGAGGTTCTGCGATTCGTAGTCGTCCTCGGTGGACTGGCCGACGGAGACCGACACCCGGCGCCCCGAATCGCTGTAGCGGGACACCGACAGCAGCACGTCGGTGCGCGCGTCATCGATGGTCGCGCCGCTCATCACCTGCACCGGTCGGCCATCGGCATCCGGCTGGACGAACCAGGGCGAGGCACCGGACATGGTTTCGTAGGCCACATCCAGCGCGACCGAAAACCGTTCCCCCAGCGGTGTGCTGGCGCGAAACTGGCCGATCTCGATGTCATAGCGTTCGGTGGTCGCCGACGCCACCTGGTCGTCATCCAGCGAGGCTTCATCGTAGAGCGCCGTTCGCACCGACACGCGCGTGGTGTCGTCACGGGTGGCGGCCGCGACCTGATACGCCGGGAGCGACATCGCGGCCGCGGTCAGGGCCTGCAAGGCCTTGCCGGCCGGGTGTTTGGAATCGGACATGGAATCGGGGACGCTCAGTTACAGCCGCAGCCGCCACCGCCCACGCTGGCTCCGCCGGTGGACGCTTCCTTGCTGAAGTAGACGTGGGAATCGAGCTGGCTCGCCAGCGGATCAGGGTCCCAGGCCATGGTCGGTTCGGCCAGGTTGCCACGCTCCCAGGGCTTTAGCGGCGTGGTCGAACAGGCCGACAGCGCCCCCAGCAGGACGATGGCGACAAGGCCCCGGATCAGTGGAGACACTATTGCTCCCCGTTCATGGTCTGCACCAGACGACGCCGGATCTCGCTCAGCTCCGACGCCCGAAATCCTTCGTGCCGCCAGACCACGACACCCTGCGGGTCGATGAGAAACGATGTCGGCATGGTCGGAATCTTGTACAGCGTGGCCAGCTCCGCCTCGGGGTCGGAGATCACCGGATAGCCGACCGGATACCGTTTCAGGAATTTCTTCGCGGCATCCGGGTCCTCGTCGAGATTGACGGCGACGATCTCGAACATGTCCGGATACCCGGCGGCGACCAGGTCGGTCCGCATCTGGTCGAGCATGGGCAGCGACTGCTTGCAGGGCCCGCACCACGACGCCCAGAAATCCAGCAACACGGTCTTGCCACGCAGTTCCTTGATGTCGAGCGACTGCTCGTACAACAGGCGCTGACCCCGGGTCTCCGGTGCCACCTGACCGATCTCCACGGCCTGCGCGGCGAACGTGGCGGCGATCATCAGCGCCCCCGTCAACATTCGAATCATGCGTACAGTCCTTGCAGCGGGCCATCTCCATGCCCGGTGTACCCGAAGCTGTTGATCGGAATGCCCACGGCATTCGCGATCGAGACCAGCAACTTGGCGTGGGTCTCGCCGTCTCCGCCATTGGCGCCAGAATAGTCGAGAAAGCGTCCGGTCTCGAGCCCGCCGGCACGGCCGGCGAGGATGAAGGGCATGTCGCGATGGTTGTGCAGCGATGAATGCCCGAGTTCGGAGCAGAGAAACACCGCGGTGTTGTCCAGCAGCGTGCCGTCACCATCCGGGTGCGCGTTCAGCTCGCGCAGCAAATAGGCGAACTGCTCGGTGAACCAGCGCTTGTAGCGGGTGAAGTTCTCGGCGGAATCGAGGTTGTTCGCATCGAAATGCGAGGAATCGTGATGCCGCTGCGTGGCGCCGGTTTCCGGCTGCAGATGCGCCGGGCTGACCGGATGCGACCACTGCAGCGACATGCTTCGGGTCATGTCGCAGCCCAGGGCCTGGACGGCCAGGTCCATCTGAAGCTTGCCCACCGTGGCGAACTGGTCGTCGCGATCGTGGTACTTCGGATAGGAGTTGTAGCCGTCAGGGATCGCCCAGCCCTCGCGGTTCCAGTCGGGCTGGGAACATTCGCCGGCGCTGGCCTGGTCGGCCGCCAGAATCCGGTTCTCCACCTCGCGCAGCGAATCCATGTGCAGTTCCAGCTTCTGGCGCTGCGCCTGGCCCAGGCGGGTCTGCAGGCTGTTCAGATCGGCCAGCGCGGCATCGAGCACGGAAAGCTTGCGGCGATTCTCGATGTCCTCGACCCCGCCCGGAGGCCCGAACATGCGCTCGTAGGCGGATAGCGGATTGTCCTCCGGCGAAACCGGCTGCCCGGACCCCAGGTAGGAGATGTGACCCGATCCGTTCTGGTGGTTCGCCGCGACGCCCAGGTGGATGGACGCGTGCGGCGTCTGGTCCTTGTAGTACTGCCCGACAAAGACATCCATGGACAGATCGCCGGTCGCCGTAAGCACCTTGGCGACCCCGCCTTCGTGCGTGGACCCGCCCGCGTACATGTTGAGCCCGCGCAGGAACACGCAGTGCTGGCGCACGGACTCCAGCGGATCGGTCATGGCCGGCAGCGAGAAGTTGTAGGTCCCGCCGCTGGGATGCCACAGATCCGGCGCGCAGCCGTCCGGGATGTAGACGAACAGCGCGCGGGGAATGCCGCCGTTTTCCGCGGCCAGCGCTGAGCGATGCAGCAGGGCCGACAGCGGCAGTGCCGCCCCGGCCTGCGCCATGCCGCGCAGAAAGCCACGGCGTGAGATCGGTCGACGAATCACGATTCACCTCCTGCGTTGCGGCGGATGAAGCTGGGATGTTCGATCTGGTTGATCAGCATCTGCCTCAGATCGAACTGGTTGTCCCGGAACGACTGGGTCAGTTCCTCCAGCACGCAGTCATCCGGCTCGGCCTCCACGTACCCGCGGGTGAACCGGTAGAACTGGACCACGGCGCAGTCCTGCGCAGCCGGACTGGCCGCCAGCAGCTGGCCGAGCTGACGCGCGCCGAAGAACGGATCGCTGGTCCCGGTCTGGAACCCTTCGATGTCGACCACTTCGCCGGAGTCGTCCACGGTGTGTCCGTTCTCCGATTCGCGGTAGTCGCCGACGCCGTCATAGCGCTCGAAACCGAAGCCGATGCCGTCGATGAACTGATGACAACTGGCACAGTTCGGGTCGTCGGTGTGCTGACGGAAGCGCTCGCGGGTGGTCAGGCTCGGGTCCAGCCCGGGCGGGGTCGTGTCCACGTCCTGGGGCGGGTCCGGGAGCTCCTGACACAGCAGCTGCTCGCGCACGAACACGCCACGCTTGATCGGCGAGGACTCGTTGGAATGCGCATGACTGGCGACGAAGCTGCCCAGCGTCAGCAGGCCGCCACGGGTACCGTCGGTGATCGTCTGCTGTGAGAAGGCCGTGTCGGTGGTCGAACCCGGCTGCCGGTAGAACTCGCGCAGCGCCCCGTTGAGGAAGCTGTAGTCCGCCGTGTACAACTCGGTCAGGCTGCGCGACGCGGAATCCAGGAACACGTGGTTGACGAAGCGCGAGAACTCCTCGGCCATGGCCACTCGCACCGTATCGTTGAACCGCGGATAGATCTCGTAGTCCTTGAACTGCTCGAGAATCTGGTACGCGCCGGTCCACTGGCTGGCGAAGTCGGCGATCTGCTCGCGCGCTCGCGAATCCTGCAACATGCGCTCCGCCTGCGCGACGCGACCGGAACCGGAGGCAAGCTCGCCGTCGGCCGCGGCCTGCAACAGCGTCTCGTCCGGCATGCTGCCCCACAATGCGTAGGACATGGCCGTGGCGACCTCGTACCCGCTGAGCACATAAATGCCATTGCCGGCCGATCCACCAATCTCGGCTCGATAGAGGAAATTCGGCGACGTCAGCATCGCCCGGATGATCAACTCCATGGCGGTGTCGAAATCCCCGCCGGTGAGCTCAGCCCGGTTCAGGTCGCGATAGGCATCACGCTCCGCCGTCGTCAGCGGCCTGCGGAAGGCCCGACGCCCGAAGCTGTCGATGAACCCGTTGAGACAGGCATCCCCGCTGTTGCAGCCGTCCAGCAATTCGCCGCGACGCTCGGCCACCGCCTGCTTGGCAATCACGGCGCCGGCGGCCAGATACTGGTCCACATGCCGGCTGGTCACCACCGCGACATTCGCGTTGTTGTCGTACCCGGCCACGCGCGCCTCGACCGGGAAATCGTCGGTGAAGCTGGCGTCCAGTCCGGTCAGGTCAGCAATGGTGCGGTCGTATTCGCGCCGCGTCAGCAGACGCAGCATCCTCGGGGCGGACGGATTGTCCGCGCAGGCCAGCGGCTCTCCGTCGCCGCCATCGCCTCCGTCACCGGTTCCGCCGTCACCCGAGCCCGAGTCACCCCCGCCCGCGCCGCTGTCAGCGGTGATGCAGCCGTCGGCGATCAGACGGACATCCGTCGGCAGCTCGTTCGTACCGCCGTGTTCGCCCTGGAACCCGAAGGTGGTCTGCGAGCCGTCGTTGATCTGGCTGTTGTAGTCGACATTGCGGGCCGACACCGACGCGCCGGACTGGACCAGGTCGGTGTTCCAGGAATTGGTGATGCGCTGGCCGTTGGCGAAGGTGAAGGCCACCTCCCAGCCATCGATCGCCTGACCGCTGAAGTTGGAAATCGTGACTTCGGTGACGAAACCGACGTTCCAGTTGCTCTGGAAGCGCATTTCCACCGAGCAGGTCGGGTCGGGTGCGCCGGAATCGCCGCCATCGCCAGAGCCCCCGTCGCCGCCCGAACCACCGTCACCACCATCGGAACCACCGCCGTCCGATCCCCCATCCCCGGAGCCGCCGTCGGAGCCACCATCGCCCGATCCGCCATCACCGCCAGAATCGCCACCTCCGTCGCCGCCACCGGAACCGCCATCACCAACGGAGCCATCACCCGAGCCGCTGGTGTCCTGCGGGAAACCGTCCCAGATGTACTGGGCGATGTCCTCGGCGCAGTCACCAACACAGTTCGAAGGGTTGGTCGACGGCATGTTGACGTCGATTTCGGGAATCAGCGTATCCAGCGAGCCACAGGTCGGGCATTGCGCCGTCGTCATGGCCGGACCGATGCCGCCCTCGCCGCTGTCACCGTGACAGCTCGCGCAAAGCTGCGCGTACTGACGCTTGCCGTTGTCGAGATCCGGGCCTGTGTCGCCGACCGCGCCGCCATCGCCGCCCGTGTCACCACCGGCGTCGCCGCCACCATCCCCCGACCCGTCACCGTTACCGCCGTCACCCGCGGTATCGCCGCCGTTGTCACCCGAGCCATCGCCGGCGTCACCGTTCGGCTCGCCGCTCTCCGTCACCGGATCGGCTTCACCGGAATAGTCACCGGTACAGGCGCCCAGCACGGACAGCAGGCAGGCCAGCAACAGCCAGCGTGTCACGGCCCGCGCGGATGAATGTGAGATCTCGCTACCCCAGATCACGTTTTGCCCCCAGCATGTCGACGCGACGGATGGTGCCGTCCTGATCACGAAAACTTTACTTCAAGCGCTGTGCCAGATCCCCACCGCTGGCCGGTAAGTGCACACCGCCCGCCGATTCGCGCGTGCCGTCAGCCGGCCGAGGCGCGTGCGCCCTTGCGCACGCCTTCGTAGGCACGCACGTCGATCCGACCCTGATGACGCGCGGCCAGCGTCGTCGCCATGAACGCCGCCAGATGCTCCACCGTGGTGTCCGTAGGCAACACATCGACGCGGTTTGACGGCAGTTCCAGCTCGAAGCGGCCCTGCGGTGCGTCGTAACCGAAACGCCGATGGCCAGGCCGTTGTGCCGGCAGCTCATCCTCCGTGGTCGCCAGGAAGCGATCGTTCCAGCGGGCCGCCCAATCCCGTTCCAACGCCATATCGCGACGACCGGCCCGTTCGATGCGCAGACGGGAGCGGTGCCCGTGGGCGATCCGCTGACAATCTCCGTCATGTTTCCGCAATCCGTGGCAGTAGTGGTACCAGGGCCCGTCGATGGACTCGGGCCGCAGAAGAACCCCGATCCCGGTGACATTGCCCGGCAGCTGCGCCTCGATGACCTGGCGAATCGCCGCACCGACCGTGTCCACGTTCACCTGATCGGCGTCGATGGCACAGACCGCCTCGGCTGGGCCCAGCATCTCGACGACCCCGCCGTCGACAAGCCGAAGCTCCACCCGCCCGGCGCCCGGTTCGAGCCGCACGGCTGGGGAACTCGCCGGCACCAGCAACTTGTGATCGACCAGCCCTTCCGCGGCATCCCGGATTTCGCGCTTGACCCGCCCGAAGTCCAGCACCATGCCCTGATCGTCGAGATCCCCCGACAGCTCCAGGTCCAGCAGATAGGTCTCCCCCACCAGACCGCGCCGCGGATCCAGGTAGGCGAAATCAAGATTGGCGAGTTCTTCGACAAACAGCGTGGGCATGGGACGGGGACTGCGAGGGACGTGAAGGACGACGGTCCGCCAAGCGTCGCCCCGGCAGGTGTCGGCGTCAACGCGTTGATACACTACGCGCCCCCTCGACGTCGCTCAGCATTGCCCTCATGTCCGTCACGACCCGCTTCGCCCCGTCCCCCACCGGCTATCTGCACATCGGTGGCGCCCGTACCGCGCTGTATTCCTGGCTTTACGCCCGTCAGAACAGCGGTCGCTTCGTGCTGCGCATCGAGGACACGGACCGCGAACGGTCCACCGAGGAATCGGTGCAGGCCATCCTGGACGGCATGGCCTGGCTGGACCTGAATGCCGACGAGCCCCCCGTCTACCAGACCGCGCGTTTCGACCGCTACAAGGCCTTGACCCAGCAGTTGCTGGACGAAGGTCACGCCTATCACTGTTACTGCACCAAGGACGAGCTGGAGACGATGCGCGAGGAAGCGCGCGCCGCCGGCCGCAAGCCGATGTACGACGGCCGCTGCCGCAGCCGCACCGAGCCTGTCCCGGGCATCGATCCCGTCGTGCGCTTCCGCTCCCCGGATGACGGCGAGACCGCCTTCGACGACATGATCAAGGGCCGCGTCGTGTTCCAGAACCGGGAGCTGGACGACCTGATCATCGCCCGCGGCGACGGCACGCCGACCTACAACTTCACCGTCGTGGTCGACGACTACGAGATGGGCATCACCCACGTGATTCGCGGCGACGACCACGTCAACAACACACCGCGGCAAATCCAGATCCTCCAGGCGCTGGGCGCCACGGTTCCGATCTATGCCCACGTGCCGATGATTCTGGGCGAGGACGGCAAGCGCCTGTCCAAGCGCCATGGCGCGGTCGGCGTGATGAGCTACCGCGACGAGGGTTACCTGCCCGAGGCGCTGCTGAATTATCTGGTTCGGCTGGGCTGGTCGCATGGCGACCAGGAAGTCTTCACCCGCGAGGAAATGCTGGAGCATTTCCGCATCGAACAGGTGCAGAAGGGCGCCGGCGCGTTCAACCCGAGCAAGCTTGCCTGGATCAACCACCAGCACATGCAGACCATGGACCCGGCCAGGGTGCTGGAACACTGGCGGTGGCATCTGGACAAGGCCGGCATCGACACCGGCAACGGACCCGACCCCATCGACGTGATCAAGTCCCAGCGCGAGCGCTGCAAGACACTGGTCGAGATGACGGAAAAGAGCGCGTTCTTCTGGGCGCCGCCGACCGAGTACGTCGACAAGGCGGTCAAGAAGTGGTTTAAGGGCGATGCCCAGGCCGTGCTCGCCGATCTGCTGGAGCGCTTCCAGGCGCTGCCCGAGTGGACCGGCGAAGCGGCTCACGGGGTGGTTCATGCCGTCGTCGAAGCTCGCGAGCTGGGTTTGGGCAAGGTCGCCCAGCCGATCCGCGTGGCCATCTCCGGCGATGCCGTCTCCCCGCCCATCGACGAGACCCTGGCCCTGCTCGGTCGCGAGCAGACGGAAGCCCGCATCGCCCGCGCCATCGAATTCCTGTCGGAGAGAAACGCCGCATGACACGAACCGGATTGACGCTGCTGCTCACCCTGGCGTTCGCCCTGCCCGCGAATGCGGAGCCGACGCTGTCCATCCGCGACGACGTGACCCAGGGCGCCATGGTGCGAGGACAAACCTCCGCCACCGCCACCGTGACCATGAACGGTCGCTCGCTGCCGGTCTCCGAATCCGGCGCCTTCGTGTTCGCCGTGGCGCGCGCCTACGAAGGTGACGTGACGGTCATCGCCACCGACGCCGATGGCAGCAGCGCCTCGCTGAAGCTTCCGGTGACGGATCGCGCCTTTGACGTCCAGCGCATCGACGGCCTACCGCAGGACAAGGTCACGCCGCCGAAGACGAAGGAGGTCCAGGACCGGATCTGGCGCGATGTCACGCAGATTCGCAAGGCGCGTGGCGTCGAGTCCGGGCGCATCGACTTCACCGAGGCCTTCATCTGGCCGGTGGACGGCATCGTCACCGGCGTGTTCGGCAGCCAGCGCATTCTCAACGGCACGCCGAAATCACCGCACAGCGGCCTGGACATCGCCGGCGACACCGGAACACCGGTGAACGCGCCCGCCGGCGGCGTGGTTACGCTGTGGCATCCGGACATGTACTACACCGGCGGCACGTTGGTCGTCGACCACGGCCACGGCATCTCCAGCACCTTCATCCACCTGTCGGACACGCTGGTGAAAGAAGGCGATGTGGTGAAACAGGGCCAGCCCATCGCCAAGGTTGGCGCGACCGGCCGCGCGACCGGTCCTCATCTGCACTGGTCAATGAACTGGGACGAAGTCCGCATCGATCCGCAGTTGTTGCTGCCCGATCGTGACGAGCCCAAGGAAGCGGAATGAGCAGCAAGCAGGGCAGCATTGGCTGGACCGACCTGACCGTCGAGAATGCCGAAGCAGTCAGGGATTTCTACGCGTCCGTCGTCGGCTGGACCGCCGAGCCGGTCAAGGTCGAAGACCACGACGATTTCATGATGACGCCGGCCGGCGGTGACGGCCCGGTCGCCGGCATCTGCCACGCCCTGCCCCCGAACACCGGGCTGCCGGCCCAGTGGCTGATGTACATCCACGTGGATGATGTCGACACCGCGATGCAACGCTGCGAAGCCGCGGGCGGCAGCGTGATCCGCCGACCCACCGGAACCGGGGGTGGGCGTTTCGCGGTCATCCGCGATCCAGCCGGCGCGGTCTGCGCCCTCTATCAGGCGTAAGCGGGCGCTTCGTCCGAAGCCCGGTCCGGTTACTCCAGCCGCGTCTGGTCCTCCACCTCCGGTGGTGGCCCGCCCGGCCGCAGACGAAGAAAACGCGCGAAACGGGGCAGGCCGTTGGCCGTCTCGCCGTTATACCGATAGGTGATCCAGGCGCCCACCGGCGGTGGATTCGCCCGCTCCTCGTCGGTGAACCCGCTGCCGATGGCAAACCGTCGACCGTCCGGCGTGACCACCTCGACCGACCCCATCATGCCCTGCAAGCGTCCCTGCCCCGGGTTGATCGCCACGACCCGAGCCTCGGCGTCCTGATAGGGCTTGAGCTTGAACAGGCCCGCGTTGCGACCCGCCTGATGGGTACGGCCACCGTGGTGCAGAATCAGTCCCTCGCCGCCCCGGGCCAGCACGGCATCCATGGCGGCGTCCAGTTCGGCGTCGTCGGCCACATGGAACTGGCGCACGGCGACCACCCAGGGCTGATCGATGGCGGCGACCACGCGCCGGATCGCCGGAACGCGGGCGTCGAAGTCACCACCGTGCGTCGGCAGATCGAACACGTGATAAGAGACCGCACGCCAGCCCGGGTCCTCGGGCCCCGCGGTTCTCACCAGCGTGGAAACGCTCGAAAAGCGCCCGTAGCCGGCCCACAGCTCACCATCCATCACGGTCTCCGGCCAGCCCTCGGTAAACCAGTCGGGGACGTCAATGGTCGCGCCGCTGCGGGTCAATAGCCGATCGCCGTTCCAGTAGCCGCGCACGCCGTCGAATTTTTCGCTGACCCAGTATCGGGCCAGCTCAAGATCCCCGGGATAGGGATCAGCCAGGGTCACCGGAGGCGGCGAGGCCCCGACCATGCCGCAGACCATCGCCAGCAACGCCACCCCAAGCCGTCGATTGCCGCGCATCGCATCCTCCCGTTCGCCCACCGCCCGTCATCAGCCTAGCGAATCCCGGCCCGGCGATGCACGGAGGACGCCGCCCCGATGTCACTGGCATGCAACGTCATCACCGCAGACTTGTCCGGATCAACTCTGTGCTTCGGCGAGTCCTGTTCGCCATCGGGGAAACAACGTGATGGGCGTGCCGTTCCAATCAATACGCCGGCTGCGCGCGGGCCTGGCGCTACTGTTTACCGTCGCCCTGCTCGGGGCATGTGGCTCGGACAGTTCCGGTGGCCCGGCAACGGCCACCCAGGAGATTGCGCCCAGCATCCCGCAGCTCGACAGCTGGTCCTTCGGTGTCATGGGCGATACGCAGTGGAAGGCCGGCAACGACGGCAAGAACCCCAACGGCGTGGGTACCGACATCATCAGCCAGGTCGATGCCCGCTTCATCGAACACGGCGTGGACCTGGTGATCCCGGTCGGCGATCTCACCGAAGACGGCAATCCCGTGGACCTGGACACGCGCGCACTGTTCGCGCAGCCCCTCTACAACGCCGGCGTCGGGTTCTATCCGCTGCGTGGCAACCATGACAAGTTCGCCGACTCCGCCACCGAGTTCGTGCGCGTGTTCCCGCAGACCCGCGATGGTGTTCAGAACATGTCGCCGGCGGATGTGCTCGACCTGCCGGGCAACGACTGGTCGGTCCGTCTTGCGGTGACGCTGCTCGGCGCGAACGTGGACAAGTCCGGCGAGGCGTTCACGGTTGGCCGAAACTTCTCCGCACCCATGTCGTCGCTGGAAGGACTGAGTTACGCCTTCGAGCACAACAACGCCACCTTCGTGCTGCTCGACCGCTACACGCTGGCCGACGGCAACAACGCCACCATCGAATCACAGCTTCCCTGGATCGAAGACAGGCTGGCCGGACGCCCCGCCGACACGCATGCATTCGTACTGACCCATCAGCCTCTGATCGGCGAAAAGCACGCCGGCGGCCTGATGGGCGAAAGCGGCCTCGACGTGGAAGACGCGTTCATCACCAGCCTGTGGCGCAACAACGTGCTCTACCTGATCACCGGGCATGACCACATGCACGATGTCACCC
>NZ_CAXFCL010000085.1:0-3591 GCF_964000955.1 uncultured Abyssibacter sp. | reverse complement strand
CGAGCTGACCGTCCGCCCGCCACGCGGCCGCGTCCACCGTCGCGCGGTATTCGACCAGCGCGGTCGCCATGGCGTTGAGCGCCTGCGACAGGCTGTCGCGATCACCGCGCACGATGATCTCGGCCTGGTAGTCGCCGGCCGCAATCCGCTGCGCCTGGCGCTCCATCGCCCGGGCGGACTCACCCAGCGTCACCAGCGAATGCGCCAGTACGTCCTGGTCCCCGAGCGGGTCCGGCAATTCGGACGTGTCGCCGTCGGCCAGCCGCCGCGCGGAACCCGCCAGTTCCGCGATGCGCCGGTTGTAGCGGCGCACCATCTGCTCGAGCTGCCCGATCTCGTCGGTCTTCTCGGCGCGGTCGTCGTCACGCAGTTCGACCGTGCCGGTGGTGGTGATGAATTCCAGGTCCGCGGTGAAATCCTTCAGGCCACGCCGCAACCGCTGGAATGTGGAATACCCGAGCGCCGCGACGACCAGCAGCACCAGCGCCCCGATGATCAGCGTGATACGCAACCCGACATCGGCGCTGTGATAAAGCCCCTTTGCGCGCCGCGAGGCCGCCTCCTCCAGCGCCAGTGCCACGGCATTCAGGCCGCGAATCATTCGTTCGCGAATCCGCTCGCGGGTGACGGCCGTGACCGGAGCATCCCAGCGGGACAGGGCCGCGATGGCGGCCAGCGCGGGGCCGTCGTCCACCCGCACCTGCTCGTCGATCCGAGCCGGCGGAACCCCTCGGCGATGCGCTTCGGTCACCGCGTTCAACTGGTCGCGGTAACGCTCCACGGTCGATCGCAGCGTCGCGACCAGCGCGGGGTCCAGCCCGGCCTCCAGCGTTTGCCGCTCCATCAGTTCCAGGGCATCGAAGGCATGCTGCACGCGCTCCTCGACCACGGCCCGATAGGCGTCATCGCCGCGCAGCACGTAGTTCTTGAACGCGTGAATGAAACCGCCGTAGCCCAGCGTGGCCAGCAACTCCGTGGTCAGCGATCGCACCTGCTGCTGCGCCAGCGCATCGTCGATCATCCGCTGCCAGCCGAGATCGGTCACCTCATCCAGGGTGGGCTGTATCTGCTCGTTCGCCGGAGCATCACGCATCAGGTCGTGATAAAGCGCGCCGCGCTCGGCCACGGAATTGGCCGCGGCGCTCAGCGCGATCGACATTTGCGGCGTCACGGCCTTGGTCGCGTCGGCGTGCTCCAGCAACGCCGCCGCCAGGCTCGCGCTGACACGCAACCGGAACAGCACGGCATACGCCCGCATCTGCGCGGAGGCCTGGGGATCCTCGATCAGGATCGCCGCGCGATCCATCAACTGCCCGGTCTGGTGTATCGCCGGACTGAAGCGCTCGATGATGGTCTGAAGCTCACCGCCCTGACCCGTCGTCTGCATCAGCGCCTGAGCGACATGGCGATAGGTCTCGAACTCGACCCGCATGGCACCCAGGTCCTCACCGCTTTCCAGCCAGCCCGAGAACGCATCCATGCGCTGCCGCAACTGAGCATCCAGCGACGCAGCCTGCGCAGGCCCGGACGCGCCGGCAAGCAGCAGCGCATCACGCTGGAGCGCCAGGACCTGGCCCACCGCATGCACATGCAAGATACCGTCCCGGTACAGGTAGATCCGGTTCGCTTGCTCCTGAACACCCTGCACTGGTCGCAGCGCCAACACGATGCCCGCGGCGGCAAGCACGACGGGCAACGACGCCAGCACCAGCATTTTCGATCGCAAACTCAACGGATGTCCTCCTGAATCGCCAGACGCGCAGCAAACCTCATGCTCGGCCCTCCGCACTCAGCTGGCGAGTCCGCAAAAACAGGTAAAGGCCGAAGCCGGTGGCAACGCCGGGAACGATGCCCAGCAGCAGGCAGACCCAGCCATGGCGAACACCGCGCGCCCGGGCCTCGAAGATCACCCAGATCGCGAGAATGACCCAGCAGAGAATCGCGTCGGTCGCGTAGCCGGCCGCGTAAGGATTGACGAAGCCCGCCATGGCCGCGGTCACAAGATCGGGAGCATCCAGCAGCGGCGGCACCACGACCGTCAGGAAGATCAGCGCGAACACGACGGCCACGCCCAGAACCAACCCACGAAACAATCCTTCAGGCATCCCTGCCCCTCTCCCGATCCACATCCGAAACACCGACTCTACCGTCTTCGCCAGCCCGGCGGGTATGCTCCCGAAAACCCGTTCCCCACAGCATCATGCGACCAGTCGACACGGCCACCCGCAGGGCTCAGCTTCAGAAAAGAATGATCAAGGCCGGCATCATCGGCATGCCCGGCTGCGTGCTGTTCGCGCTGGGGCTCAACGCCCTGTTCGGCAACTCGGTCCCGATGGCGTGGATGGCCGGCCGCGACGCCGCGCTCAGCATGCTGGGCGTTGCCGGCGTGCTGCTGATCTGGGAACTGCTGATCATCGTGCCGACCGCGTTGGAACTCGGGAGGCTCAATCGCGAGTCTCAGGCCTCGGGCTCGTCCTCCCGATAGTCCGGGCATCAGGCCACCTGTCGCTCATGCGCCCGTCTCCACGACATCGCTGACCTGAAGCGCCTCGCCGTCGACCCGGCAGGCCAGCCCCAGTTCGGCCAGCCACGACACGGCGTCGATCGACGCGGCCCAGGGGCTGAACACCAGCGTCGGTTTGGCCCCACCCTCGGTCACCTCGACGCGATCGATGCCGTCGCCGATCAACAGAATCTGCTGACAGGCCCAGTACCAGCGGCCGCGCCGGACATCGCTCCAGGTTGATGTATCCAGTTCGCCGGAGGTGGTCAGCGGCTGGCCGCGTTCCGATTCGCTGTAAAGCCGCAGCGCCGAGAGCAACCCCGCCTGATCGAGCAGGCTGGGCCGCAGTGCCACGGTGACGTCGCGCACCTGATCCGCCGCCTCGTCCAGGGCCGCCAGCGCCATGCGCATCGGCGGCGCTTCGTCCATACGCTTCAGCGAGAGGATGGCAACGGTCAGCGCCTGGCTGATGTCGTCATGCAGTGTGGACGCGACGGCCTGACGATCACGCAGCAGACGCTCCAGTGCTTGTTCGATGGTGCCGGGCAAGCTGGGATCCTCCACCTGGTTCAGGGTTCGGCACTATGCCACGTCGGGGTTGGAGCGCGGCGGCGCGCCGTAACGAAAGACGGCGCGAGAGGAGTCGCGCCGTCCACAGCCCGCCGAAACGGTTCAGAACAGTTCGATGCTCCCTTCGTCCATCGACTCCTGGCTGACCGGGTGATGCGGCGACTTCTTCCATTCCTCGCGCGCCGGCTGGATGCGCTGGTTGAACTTGCGCAATTCCAGCACCCGATCCTCGGTGGCACTGGCGGCATTCTTCGGCAGCAGGCCGGTGAGCACCAGGGCTTCGCGGCTGATGTGCTCCAGCCGGTCCAGATGATCACTGACCGACCCCAGCGCCTGCGTGGTGATGTCCTCGAACTGCAGGGATCGCACGGCCTTCTGCACCGCGACCTCGATCTGTTCGCGGCAGTCGGAAACCCGATGAATGCCACTGGAAAGCTTGGCGTCGATGGACTCGACCTGCGTCACCAGCTGATCCGCTTGCGACTTCGCCTTGCTGCTCGCCTCCATGTCGCGGGTCG
>NZ_CAXFCL010000084.1:0-18491 GCF_964000955.1 uncultured Abyssibacter sp. | reverse complement strand
GTTCGGGCCGTGTCCACCGGGTCCACGTTGAGAAACAGCCACTGATTCTCCGGTTGGCAGCGGCTCATGTTCGCTACGTGCATCCGCGCGATCAGCGCGTTCAGTTCGATCGCGCGTTCGGTTGGCCACGGGCGGCAGAGAAACTGCAACGGCGCGATCGGTGTCCCGTCGCTGTCGGTGACGCGCAGCAACGCCTCGTGCCCGATGGCGCGATGATGGGCATAGCTGAAGATTGGCTGGAAAACACTTTCCAGCCGATAGCCATCGAAATGAGCAATAAAGCAGTTGTCCTCGACGATCAGGTCATCGTTGAGGGCATGCAGGGCGCAGGACATCCGTCTTCAGGTTCCAGTAGCGAAGTGCGTTCTAAGTCGCGGATTTCTAGTCAAGTTTCGTGCCGACCGAATGATACAGATTGAATGTCGGCCGTGTGGCGGCAACGTCCTGGAAGCGTGCCTGGATCAGAGCGTCCCTAGAGTCCGGCCGGATCAACGGTCAGCGTCGTATCGTCCAGCTGCTTGAGCAGTGCGCACTGCGTATGGATTTTCGGCAGTTCGTAGCGGAAGAAATACCGACAGGCGGTGAGCTTGCCGTCGTAGAACGCGCGGTCGGCGTCGGGCGCGTTGGCGCGATTGCGCAGCGCGACCCCGGCCTGTTCCAGCCACTGCCAGGCCAGCACGACGTGACCGAGCATGTCGAGATAGATCGTGGCATTGGTGAGGAAGCGGTCGAGCTGGCCGGACATCGCCGCGCCGACCAGGGTCTGGGTGGTGCTACCAGCGGCCGCCAGCGCCTCGCGCAGGCTGGCGGCGAACTCGCCCAGTGTGTCGTCGCCGGCATGGCGCTCGACGGTTTCGGTAATGGTCGCCACCAGCAGTTTGAACGCGGCGCCGTCCTGCATCAGCACCTTGCGGCCGAGCAGGTCCATGCCCTGGATGCCGTGCGTGCCTTCGTGGATGGGGTTGAGGCGGTTGTCGCGGTAGAGGCGCTCCACCGGGTAGTCGCGCGTGTAACCGTAGCCGCCGAGCACCTGGATCGCGTGCTTGTTCGCTTCCAGGCAGAACTCGCTGGGCCAGGATTTGGCGATCGGCGTCAGAATTTCGAGCAGCAGTCGGGCATGCGCAATGGCATCCTCATCGCCGCCGGCATCGACGGTATCCACCAGGCGGGCACAGTACAGACAGAGGCCGTAGGCGCCCTCGACCGCCGCCTTCTGGGCCAGCAGCAGGCGGCGGATGTCGGCGTGCTCGATGATCGCGACTGGCTTGCTGGTCGGGTTCTTGTCCGCCGCTGGCCGACCCTGTGGCCGGTTCTTCGCGTAGTCCAGGGCGACCTGATAACCGGCATACCCCAGCACGGCCGCCCCCATGCCAACGCCGATACGGGCCTCGTTCATCATGTGGAACATGCCGGCCAGGCCCTTGTTGGCCGTGCCGACGAGGTAGCCTACGCAGTCCTCGGATTCGCCAAAGTTCAGCACGGTGTTGACCGTGCCGCGGTAGCCCATCTTGTGGTTGAGGCCGGCCAGTCGCACGCCGTTACGCGCGCCCAGCGAGCCATCGTCGTTGACCATGAACTTGGGCACGACGAACAGCGAAATGCCCTTGGTGCCCGGTGGGGTGTCTGGCACATCGATCTTGGCCAGCACCATGTGGACGATGTTCTCCGACAGGTCATGCTCGCCGCCGGAGATCCACATCTTGGTGCCGACGAGGTGATAGCTGCCGTCCGGCTGAGGGATGGCGCGGGTCTTGATGTCACCCAGTGACGAGCCGGCCTGGGGCTCCGAGAGGCACATGGTTCCGAAGAAGCGACCCTCGATCATCGGGCGCATGTAGCGCTGCTTCTGCTCGTCGCTGCCTACGATGCGCAGCATGTTTGCCGCCGCGCCGGTCAGGAACGCGTAGCCGGCGGTGCCGATGTTGGCCGCCGAGAACAGCGAGGCGCAGGCCTGGGCGATGGTATAGGGCAGCTGCAGGCCGCCGTCCTCGGCGTCGAAGGCCATGCCCAGAAACCCGCCGTCGATGTAGGCGTCCACCGCCGCCTTCACCTCGGGAATGATGTGCACGCGCTCGCCGTCGAAGTGCGGCTCGTTGGCGTCCAGCTTGGCCGCATGCGACTGGAACTGATCCACGGCGAGCTGCTCGGCCGCGTCGATCACCGCGTCGAAGGTTGCGCGATCGTGATCGGCGTAACGGTCGAAGGCCGTCAGCGTGTCCGCCTCCAGGTATTCGAACAGCAGGAAGTCCAGGTCCCGGCGATTGATCAGTGAGCTCATGTACGCAGGTGTTTATTTTTGTCGGGCGCCGATCTTGCCATCCTCGTCCGGCCGCGGCCAGACGTGAGCTCGGCTTATGTGGAGGTCTCGCAGGGCAGCAGCTCGAAGGCTTCTGAGATGCCTTCGTAGCCGCCGGACGCGCTGGCGCCGACATGGCGGACGCGATAGATGCCCGGCTCGGTCTCCGGTTCGACGATCCAGGTCACCCGCGCGTGGTTCTCGCCGGTGGGCAGCGCCGCGGCGATGTATTCGAAGCGGGTGAACCAGTCCGCGTCGGCCCGGATGGTCGCCCAGCTTCCATCGGGCTGTTGCCGCTCGATGTAGAGCAGGCTCTCGTCCAGGCGCATGTCGTTGCGCGGGTGGCCGGCGGCGAACTCCACCACGATTTCGATGCGCGCGTCGCCCAGCTGGTACTGCGTGTCCGGCTGGGTCGCGACATCGCCGAAGGCGCCGCCAGGTATGCCATCCGGCGCGAGCATCGGGTTCAGCATCAGGCTGCGATTGCTGCGAAAGCCCGGATTGGCGTAAGGGCTGCTCGCCGGTTCGTCATTGCGCAGCTGAGTGGCGATGCGCACCAGCTCCTGTTCCAGGGCTTCCTGCGACCACGGGCCGAACACGGTCGAGGCGCCTTCGTAGTATTGCTCGGAGTATTCCTCGCGCGTCGTCAGGTAGTGCACGAAGCCGTTGGACAGGCCCGAGATCACCGCATAGTCGATGCCCGCATCCTCCAGGGTATCGAGCACGGCGTCACGGATGCGTCGGCCGGACATCGTCGTGACCTCCCAGGGCGCCGCGATGATGGCGAGGTTGCCGAGAGTGATGACTTGCAGCTTGACCGTCTGCGGCTCCAGCGTCTGCGTCGGCAGGAACGGTGAGGGCAGGCCCAGCGGGAAGATGATGGGCTTTTCCGCATGGCAGGCGTATCCGATCAGGTCGTAGGCCACGTTGTCGCAGCCGACCGGCACGATCAGGCCCGGCGGGATGGCGCCGGCCGAACCGGCGGAGAAGTTCTCCTCGATCAGTTCGACGATGGCGTCCAGGTCGGTGATGTCGGTGCAGGTCTGGCCTTCCGCGGTCGGGCCACGGCCGTCCTCGGCGCCGCCGGCGAAGGACACGCCCAGCGCGCTGGTGCAGGTCTCGTAGACGTCGTTGTCCGGTTGCAGCGCATCCGGATAGGCGCGCGGCGCATCCACCTGCACGGTGGAGAAGTCGATGAAGATCGATCGATGTCCGACGCCGCCGGTCAGCGTTTCCTCGGCATCGTCATAGAGGTCGCGGGCACGGCGGTACTGCTTGTAGCCGGCGATCAACGCGTTCTCGGCCTCGGTGCGTCCACCTGCGCGGTTCTGGAACCCGTCGGAGTTCAGGTCGCGCAACTCCGCCTCGGTGAGATCGACGATGAACAGGTTGGGCGAGGCATCACCCTCGTCGGCCTGCATGAAACCGGCGAGAAAGTCCGGATCGGTGTCCGCGAAATCCTGCTCGAAGCGGTAGCCGGCGTAGCCCTTGTTGTCCCCCGACAGCTGGAGGTTGTTCTGCCAGATGGACGTGCCATGGATCGCGTACCAGTTGAGCATGCCGACCGCGGTGCCGTCGTCGCGCTCCAGCTTGAGCAGGCTCATCATCCGGTTCGTGGTGACCTCGCGGCCCTGGGTGTCGACGAACGCCAGGCGCTCGTCTTCCGGGTTCTGCTCGTAGGCCTCGATCGAGCGATTGACCGTGCCGTTGAGCAGCTCGCCCTGATTGAAGCGAATCGGCCCCGGCGTGGCGCTTTGCAGGGCGTCGTGCGCGCGGGCGATGGCATTGATCACGCCGGAGACCGCGTGCTCCAGCGCCTGCGCGTCATGGCCCAGCGTGAGCACGTGATAGGCGTCGAAGTGGGATTGCCCCGCCGCGGTGGCGTGGCTGTGCGAGGCGTTCATCAGCAGGTTGCTGTCGGTGTACAACGCGCCGAGCACCGGGTCGTCGGCCAGCCGGTCCAGCACGGTCTGGCGGATGGCGTGAAACATCAGGCCGATGTCCATCTGTACCAGCACCACACGCTCGCTGGTTCCGCTGCAATCGGATTCGATGATGAAGGCGCGGGCGTGCTGGCGGTCGAGCAAACCGTTGGAGATCTGGTCGGTGTCGACATACCCGGCCATGTTGGCGCCGATCGGGCCGGTGATGTCGCCCCGGCCGGCGGCGTAGCGAAAGCGGGTGTTCTGCGCGCAGCCGCCGCTGTTGAGCGCGGCGTCCTGAGCCCGGCTCGCGTTCCGGGGCGCGTAGTGCGACAGATCGGCCAGTGGCGCGTCAGGCTCGGGCCGAGCGACCGCGAGAATCTCGGCTTCGGTCAGCGCGTCGACACTGCACATCAGGTCCACCGGTGGGTCCGGGTCATCCTGCGCCGTACGCGGTTGCGGGCTCTGACCACAGGCCTGCAACAGGCCGCCGAGCAGTAACAGCAGTGGCAGCCGCACGCGGCTCGGGATGCGAGGGTGGTCAGACATGGTGGTTCCCCGGATGGCGCAATGTTGCGAGCGTATGAAGTGCCGCGGCGATTGCGCAACATATGCCATTCACCAATGACCACTGCGACTGCCACGGAGACTCGCGACATGGACATGATCAACTGGGACGATTTCACCCGGGTCGAGCTTCGCGTGGGCACCATCGTCGCCGCCGAGCCGTTCCCGGAGGCGCGCCGGCCCGCCTACCGCCTGCGGGTGGATTTCGGTCCGGAGATCGGCGAGCGCAAATCCAGCGCACAGATCACCGATCTTTATGCGCTGGAGGATCTGGTCGGGCGGCAGGTCATCGGCGTGGTGAATTTTCCGCCGAAGCAGATCGGGCCGATGCGGTCGGAGTGTCTGGTTACCGGTTTTTACCGCGACGACGGTGCGGTGGTGCTCGCGGTGCCCGATCAGGCCGTGCCCAACGGCGCGAAGCTGGGTTAGTCGTCGGGCTCGAGTTGGTGGGCGATCACCGCGGTGAGGCTGAACGGCTTGTCACCCAGCGATTTGACCAGTGCCGGCGGCAAGTGGCGCTTGGCGATCTGCACCACGCCAACATGCGAGGACCCACCGCGCTTCGACACCGGGCCCTGCCAGGCCTCGATCACCGGGTAGGGCGAATCGTCGGCGCGCGTCGCGCCGAACCCGATGCGCGCGAGGCCGGAGGGAATCAGCGCCGTCGCGCCCTTAGCCAGCGGCCGCGTGGACGCCTCGATGACCAGCTGGCTGCGCAGATGGCCGGCGGCGCGCTCCAGGCCGCGTCGGACCGCCGGGTTTTGCGCCACGCGTTCCATCGCCCGTTCCACCCGCGCCTGCGCGGCCAGTCGCAGTGAGCGCGGGCCGGAAGGCGGGGCGCTCAGCGCCGGTGCGGGCGGGGCCGGGAGATGCCCGTCGATCTGCGCCACGATGCGCACGGTTTCGCCATCGGTGTCCTGACGCGTTTCCACATCCACATCGATGCGCAACAATGGTTCGCGACCGAACAGCCCGGGCACGGTCGCGCGCAGGCGAGTGTGCTCGGTGCCGGCGCCCAGGGCGGGCACCGAATGACGGTCCGAGGCGCCGGATCGACGACGCCAGCGAGGCAGCAGCTTCGGCATGACACATCTGTCGGCAAGGAGGCATCGATGATACAGGACACGAACCGGCGCACTTGTCGCGGTTTTGTCGTGTCCGGCCGCGTGCAGGGCGTGGGTTTCCGCGCCGCGACGCGGGAGACCGCGCAGCGCCTGGAACTGGCCGGCTGGGTGCGCAATCGCTCGGACGGTTGCGTGGAAGGCGTGGCCTTCGGAACCGCCGCGCAGCTGGAACCGTTCACGGAATGGCTGAATCAGGGGCCCGCGATGGCACGGGTCGACAGCGTCTGGCATTCCGACGCGGTGGAAGACGACACGCTGTCCACCGGCTTCGAGATTCGCTGATCCGGATGAGCTCGCGGCGTTGCTAAACTCCGCCGTCTTTTCCGCAGGTTCCCAGACACCCTTGGATGCCACGGTTCGCCATCTGCCGATTGACCTGATCCGGCCCGGAACCTACCAGGCGCGGCGCAGCTTCGATCCCGAACGCATCGCCGAGCTGGCCGCGTCGATCCGCGAGTCCGGGGTGGTGCAGCCGGTGGTCGTGCGCTCGCTGGACGACGGCTACGAACTGCTGGCCGGCGAGCGTCGCTGGCGCGCCGCGCAGCAGGCGCAGCTGCACGAGATTCCGGCCATTCTCCGCGATGACCTCAGCGACGATGAGGCCATGGTGCTGGGGCTGATCGAGAATCTGCAACGCGAGTCGCTGACGCCCATCGAGGCTGCCGCCGGGTTGCAGTTTCTGGCCGATCACTACGAGCTGACCCACGCCGAGGCGGCCAAACGCATCGGCAAGTCGCGCGAGTACGTCAGCAACTACCTGCGCCTGCTCAAGCTGGCCGAGCCGGTACAGAAGCTGGTCAACGAGCGGCTGCTGACGCTGGGCCATGCCAAGGCGCTGGCCGGCCTGCCAGCGGCCATGCAGCCGGGAATGGCCATGGACGCGGTATCCGGCGGCTGGTCGGTGCGGGTGCTGGAATCGCGGTGCCGCGCGGCGCTGAAGGACCGCACGGCGGGCGAGCGCGCGCCGCGTCGCGATGCCCAGTGGCAGGCGCTGGAGCGCGAACTGACCGAGGCGCTGGGCAACAAGGTGGCGATCGACTTCGATGGCGCCCGGGGAGAACTGCGCGTCGCGTTCCACAGCCTTGATGAATTCGACGGTATTCTGGAACGACTGGGCGTTCGAACGCCCGGCGAATAGCGAGAAGATCCCCGTCACCATCGGCGGGGCGGGGGAGACGATGACACTCTGGAAGCCCTTGGCGGGCCTCTTCGCGGCCCTGGCGCTGGCCGCGTGTGGTGGTGGATCCGGTTCGCCGGGAACCGGTGACGAGGTTCCGGTCGAACTTTGCGTCGCATCCGACTGCGGTGAACTGATCGTGCTCGCCACCGTTCCCGATGCCGAGAACCTGCTGTTCACGCCGGGCGGTCGCCTGTTCGTATCCGGTGGCACCAACGTGTTCGAGGTCGTACGCACCGGTGACACCACGGTCGAGCTGACGCCGCTGTCGCCCACCGATTGCAACTTCACCGGTCTCGCCCTGCGTGGCTACACGCTGTACGCCAGCTGCGGCAGCGGCGAGTTGTACGCGGCCGCGTTGGACGCCGAGCCCGAACTCGCGCCGATCCATACCTACGAGAACACCGCCCTGCCCAACGGCATGGCAACCGGCGCCGACGGCGCGCTGTACGTGACCGACGGGCCGCTGCCCGGAAACGGCAGCCTGCCGTCGCCCAAGATCATCCGGCTGCGCTTCGCCGAGAACGATCCGATGCAGGTCGTTGAGCAGATCACCTGGCTGGACGACGGGCTGGCGTTTCCGAACGGGCTGGTGCGGCGCGGGAACCTGCTCTATTTCACCGATTCCTCGATCCTGCCGGTGGAACTGGGCGCCGTGCGTTCGGTGCCGATCCTGCCGGATGGCAGTGCCGGCGATGTTGTCACCGTGGCGACCTTCGCCAGCCTGCTCGATGATCTGACTTCGGTTGGCGACCGGCTGATCGTCACCGGATACCTGTCCGGCCGCATCGTGCTGCTGGGGGCGGATGGCGTCGAGATCAGCGGGACGGCGTTGGGTGGATTGTCGTTTCCCTCGTCGGTCATCGTCGGACAGCCTCCGATGTTCCGACCGGACGAGTTGCTGATCACCGAGAAGGGCATCCTCGGTGATACCGCGTCCGGCGTCGGCAATCGGCTGACCCTGTTGCGGCCGAACCCTTCCTGAGCCGTTGATCCGTCGGCACGACCGTGCAGCCAGAGCCGTCCGCCAGCCCCGATGATCTGCCGCGTCGGATCGGCAGCTTCCGCATCCTGCGCCTGCTCGGCGAGGGCAGCATGGGGCGTGTTTATCTTGCCGAACAGGAGACGCCGCACCGTCTGGTCGCGCTGAAGGTGCTGCGCAGCGCGGTTGCCTCCGATGTGTTTCGTCGGCGCTTTCGGCGCGAGATCGAACTCATGGCGGCGCTCGGTCAGGACGGGATTGCCCGCGTCTACGAAGCCGGGGAGACCGAGACCGATGGAGGCCGCCTGCCCTATCTGGTCATGGAGTACATCGAGGGCGAGGATCTGCTGGCCTACGTTGAACGTCGCGCGCTGCCGTTGCGGCAGCGGCTGGAACTGCTGGCGGCGCTGTGCCGCATCGTGCATGCCGCGCATACCCGTGGTGTGATCCACCGTGATCTGAAGCCGGCGAACGTGCTGGTGGATTCCCACGGTCATCCCACCGTGCTGGACTTCGGCGTCGCCCGCCTGGTGAATCAGGGGGACATGACGCAGATGACCAGCGCGGGGCAGGTGATCGGAACGGTCGCGTACATGGCCTGGGAGCAGATGCTGGAGTCGGATCAGGTCGATGCCCGGGCCGATGTCTACGCCCTTGGCGTGATTGCCTATCGCGTGATCAGCGGCCGGCATCCATACCCGCAGCTCAGTGAGATGTCGCTGGTCAGTGCGGTCCGGGTGCTGGGCGAGCAGACGCCGCGCAGGCTCCGCGAGGTCTGCGGCGAGGCGGGAGCCGACATCTCCACGGTGGTCATGAAGGCGATGGCGCGCGAGCCCGGCCAGCGATACGCCTCCGCCGCGGAACTGGCGGCCGACATCGAACGCGTGCTGCGCCGTCAGCCCATCGAGGCGCGACCGCCCACGGCCGGTTATCTGCTCGGCCTGATGGTGCGCCGGCACAAGGCATTGGCGGCGGCGGTCGGGGTCGCCCTGCTGTCGCTGGTCGGCGGTGCGGTGACCGCTGCCTGGTTCGCCTGGGGCGAGGCACGAGCCAGGGTCGAGGCGGAGCAGCGCGGCGCCGAGGCGGTTGCGGCCAACGAGTTCCTGCAACAGATGTTTGCCGCGGCCACGCCCGCTGTCGCCCGTGGCCGCGAGCTGGGCGCGGACGACGTGCTGGACTTCGCGCGATCATCGCTGGATTCCGATGCGGCGGATTATCCGCCGCGGGTGCAGGCCGAGCTCAGACGCGGTTTGGGCATGTCCTACAACGCATTGGGCCGGCTCGACCCCGCGCAGCAGTTGCTCGCCGAAGCCCTGGTTCTGGCCGAGCGGCATTTCCCGCCGGGCTCCGAACCACTGCTGCGTACGCAGAACGACTATGCCCGCGTGCTGCTGAACCATGGCCGCTACGCCGAGGCCGAGGTGTTCCTGCAAGACGCGCTGCGGGCGATCCCCGCTGATGACGCCGGGACCGCGCCATGGCGTCTGGCGCTGACCGCGCGGCTCGGGCACGCGGTCTGCGAGCAGCAGCGTTTCGGGGATTGCGACACCTTGCTGGAACCGGCGCTGGCGGAGGCGCGGCGCCGACTCGGGCCTTCCGACGACACGACCCTGGAGATGATGGAGTGGCGTTGCTTCGCGCTGGCGCCGCAGCATCGCTATGACGAAATCGAGGCGCTGGCCACCGACATGCTGGCCGCCCTGATGCCCAAGTATGGCGCCGACCATCCACGCACCTTTCATGCGCGCGAGTGGCTGGCCAAAGTCGACCAGGTTCGCGGGGACCTTGATGCCGCGGAGGCTCGCATGCGCGACCTGCTGGCCGACCGGATTCGGGTGCAGGGCACCGACAATATCGATATCGCCCAGACTCGGCACCGCTTCGGCATGCTGTTGATGGAGCAACGCAACTGGGCCGAGGCCGAGACTGTGCTGCGCGACGCATGGGCGGCGTTCGAACAGGCGCGTGGCCTCTACGACGTCGGCACGCTGGTGTCGATGGTCGATCTGTCGCTGTCGCTGGAACCGCAGGGCAGGGATGACGAAGCCTTCGCGCTGCTCGGGCAGGTGGTTGCCCGGCTGGATGCGATGTCGCGCGATGTCACGTCGCCGGATGTCTCGTTCTACGGTTACTACGCCGCGGCGCTGGATGAGCGCGGACGTCATGCCGAGGCGCTCGCGCTGTTCGAGCGCATGGAGCCCCGCGCCCGGGCACTGAAATATCCAACGTCGCCGTCACTCGGTATCTTCATCGCCAACATGGGACGCTGTCTGGCCAACAACGGGCGCATTGATTCCGCCCGCGCATACCTGAACGAGGCAGTTGCGCTACTGGATGCTTCGCTGGGCGCGGATCATGCGGAAACGCGCGCGGTTCGCGACTGGCTTGCGGCACTGGACGACGCGCGATGAAACGGCTTGTCGCCGCCGTACTCGCAGGGCTGGCCCTGCTCGCGATGGTGCTGGCCGCGTTGCAGTATCAGGATCTTCGCCAGGCCCGAGCCCGGCTGGCCGGCGTGCAGCCCGGTGCTGTGGATATCGGCTTCGCCCAGTTCATGAGCCTGCATCATCAGCAGGCGGTGCAGATGGCGCAGATGATGGTCGGCGACGAGTCCACCGCCATTACCAACCTGTCGCGGTCGATCATCGGGACGCAACTGCTGGAACTCGGCGAGATGCGGGGCTGGTTGCGCCTGTGGAATGAGCCATTCCTGCCGAATACCACGAGCATGAGCTGGATGCTGCTGGCGGACAGTCCGCCCAGCCCGGCACTGGCGAAATATCTGCTCGACTGCGAGGCCTCACCCACAGGGATGCCCGGGCTTGCCACTGATGAGCAGCTGCGCCGCCTTCGCTCGTTGCAGGGACGCGATCGCCGGCGCCTGTTTCTGGAGTTGATGCTGGCCCATCACGAAGGTGGAGTGCCAATGGCCCGGTTTGCCGCGGAACATGCCAGAATTCACGCAGTTCGACGGGTTGCCTCCAACATCGTGTTGGAGCAGTCCAGGGAAATTGCCGGCATTCGCGTCATGCTGCACGCGCTGCAGCAGACGCCGGCCGAGTCGCCGCGACCTCCGGGCTGACGCCGGCAACCGCCTGGCGCGAAACGGGCAGGGCGCGCGGCGGCCGGGTGCGGGGCCGCGAACAGAACAACAATGCGGGAGACAACGATGAGATCAATGGCAGCCATGGCCCTGCTGGGCTTCGCGACCGTCGTGCTGAGCGGCTGCGGGGGCAGCGATTCGGCACCTTCCACACCGGTGGGTTCGGAAGGGCCGCCTCCGAAGGCCGTCTGCGGCCCCGGCTCCAATCCGGAAACCGGCATGCAGGGCCGCGTGAGCAGCGAGGACCACACCAGCGGTCGAGCCGCCGAGGGCTACACCTGCAACACCGAGCTGGTCGGTTCGTACACCACGCCCAATGCGATCGGCACGGTGGGCGGGTTCAAGGTTGAACGCTACGTGGACGCGCAGGGCAACGAGTGCGCCTACTACGATTCCACGCTGCTCTTTCCGACCAACCTGCTGGATGTCGAAGCCGGCGTGAATGTCATGGACATGTCGGACCCGGCCAACCCCGAACTGGTCACGCGGCTGCTGACGCCGGCGATGCTCACGCCGCACGAGTCACTGGTCGTGTCGCAGGAAGGCGGCGTGCTGGCGGCGGTGATGGGCAATCCCGGTTTCTACCCCGGCATCGTCGATGTCTACGACATTTCCGAGGATTGCCGCAGCCCGCAGCTCCGCTCGTCCGCGCTGGTCGGCAACCTGGGTCACGAAAGCGGGCTGGCGCCGGACGGTCGCACGTTCTATTCGGCCAATCCGGGCACGCCAACGCTGGTCGCGCTGGACATCACCAACCCGCTGCTGCCCACGCGGCTGTGGAGCGGGCCGTACTACTCGCACGGATTGTCGGTGAGCCAGGATGGCAATCGTGCCTATATCGCCTCCGGCAACGGGCTGGGCATGCTGATTCTGGATGTGTCCGAGATCCAGGCGCGCGTCGAGGACCCGCAGGTCTACGAAGTCGCCAACATCACCTGGCCCAACATGACCATTCCGCAGAATGCGATCCCGTTCACGCGTGATGGCAAGTCCTACGTGCTGGAAATCGACGAGTATTCCGCCAATCAGGCGGATGGCGGTGTGGCCGCGCACGGGGACGTGGTGGGCGCCGGGCGCATCATCGATATTTCCGACGAGACCGCGCCGGTGATCGTCTCCGACCTGCGCCTGGAAGTGCATGAGCCGGAGAATCGTGCGGAGATCGCGGGCGATCCCGGTGCGTTCCTGCCCATCCAGGGTTATGCCGGGCACTACTGCAATGTGCCGACGCGGGTGAACCCGGACATCGCGGCGTGCAGCATGATCGTTTCCGGTCTGCGCGTGTTCGACATTCGCGATCCGGCCAATCCCAGGGAAATCGCCTACTTCAACGCGCCGGTCCAGCCGCGCCTGACCCCCGTGTTCGAGGCCAGCAACTGGGCGATGTCCAGTCCGGCCTTCGTCCCCGAGCGCAAGGAGATCTGGTACACGGACGGCTACAGCGGTTTCTACGTCGTGCGGGTGACCAACGACGTCTGGTAACCGACGGGCGCCGCCCCGTCCGCATGGGATTTCATGCCGCTGTCACGCCCCTCGGCTAGCCTTTTCTCTTTGGAATTCGGCTACCGCTGGGGGCACAGGTGGACTCGAAAAAGGGTGATGAAAAGGCCGGCGCTCGTCTGAGCCGCCGCGAGGTGCTGACCGGCGTGCTGGGCGCCGCGGCGACGGCCGGCCTGGCCGCCTGCGGCGGTTCCTCATCGGGTGACGGGTCCGAGCCGATCGATCGGCCGATGCCGCCGGACGCTGTGACGCTGCCCTCCCCGGAGGACGCGGGCTTCGATCACGTCGTCATCGTGATGATGGAGAACCGCACCTTCGACCACATGATGGGCTGGGTGCCCGGTGCCGACGGCATTCAGGCCGGCGTGCAGTACGAGGACAAGAACGGCGACCTCATCCAGAGTTTTCCGCTCGCCGAGCACCAGGAGTACGGATTCCAGGGCTGCGGCAAGGAAGACCCCGCGCACAACTACAGCGCCGGCCGTGCGCATTTCGCCGGTGGCGCAATGGACGGCTTTCTCAAGACGGTGGGTGACGCCAGCGTCGAGATCGACCATTTTCCGGTCGGTTACTACCGACGCGAGGACCTGCCGTTCTTCGATGGCTGCGCGACGCACTGGACCATTTTCGATCGGTTCTTTCACGGCATCCTGGCGTCGACGTTCCCCAACCGGATGTACCTGCATTCGGGCCAGACGGACCGGACCAGCAATTCGCTGGACATCTCCTCGCTGCCGACCATCTGGGATCGGGCGGACTCCGCCGGGCTGAGCAGCGCCTACTACTTTCACGATCTGCCGGTGACGGCGCTGTGGGGCGCGAAGTACCTGACGCGTTCACGCCGCTTCGAGTCCTTCCTGCTGGAGGCCGCGCTGGGGCAGCTCCCCAACATCTCCATTGTCGATCCGCGCTTCCTCGGCGAGGCACCCAACGGCATCAGCAACGACGACCATCCGCAGGCCGACGTGCGCAACGGTCAGGCCTTCATGGCATCGATCTACGACGCGGTGCGCAACAGCCCGAACTGGGAGCGCACCGTGCTGGTGTACTGCTACGACGAGTGGGGCGGGTTCTACGACCATGTCGCGCCTCCGCTGGCACCGGTGTCGGATGACGAGGCGGCGCTGGAGAATGACGGCCGACTGGGCTTTCGGGTGCCCGCCATCGTGATCGGGCCTCGCGCCCGCCGCGGGCATGTCGCCCACGAGCAGTACGACATCAACTCGGTGCTGAACATGGTCTGCTGGCGCTGGGGTCTGGAGCCGCTGGGCGTGCGTGGCGACTGGTCGCTGAACCTGGCCTATGCGCTGGATTTCGACGCCGAACCCGATTTGTCCGCACCGGACTTCGGTGTGCCGCTGGGGCCGTTCGGCGTGGAATGCACGACCGGACTGCCATTCCCGATTCCGACCTTTCCCGGTTCGCCGCTCAAGCCCGGAGAACTGAGCAGCGCCAGCATCAGTCACGCGCAGCACAATCTGGAATGGTTGTCGCTGCGCAACGTGGCGCGCAAATACGGATTTGACGTGTAGTGGTGCGCGTCCCGTGTCCACGATGGCTGGCCGTGGCCATGCTGGCCAGTCTGCTGGTCGCCTGTGGTCAGAGCGCGCGGGTAGCCGAGCCGGTGGATCAGCCGCCGACCACCGATCCCTCGCCTGATCCCAACCCCGATCCGCCGGTGCCCGGTGGGCCCTACGTGTCCGCCCATGCCGGCGGGACGGGTCATGCGCCGGACGAGTCCATGCTTGCCTTCGAGAACGCGGTGCGCCTGGGTGTCGACGAGCTGGAGATGGATACCATTCTCACGGCCGATGGCGTGCTGGTGCTGATTCACGACGAGACCCTGGACCGCACCACCGATTGCAGCGGCAACATCTCGGAGATGAACCACGCCGACTTCGCCGACTGCGATGCCGCCTACTGGTGGGAGCCGGCCGAGGCGAACACCCAGCATCGGCCCGAGCGCGAGCATCCGCTGCGCGGGCAGGGTGTGCGCATCGAGCGCGTGGAGGACGTGTTCGCCTGGATCGCGCAGATGGGCGAGGATGCGCCGCGCGTCAACATCGAGATCAAGATCGAGAGCGACGAGTTGCCACCCACCGGCAATGCCATCGCCGAGGCGCTGGTGCCGCTGATCCAGGCCACCGGGCTCAAGCACAAGTTCGTCGTCCAGTCCTTCCTGCCCACCGCGCTGGATCTGGTGAAGCTGCGTGACCCGGACATTCGCACGTCATTTCTGGTGGGGCAGGTTGGCGCCACGTTGTGCACCAACGGCGTGCTGTATGCCACGCTCATGGGTCACGATATCGTCTCGCCGGAGTACGTGATTTCCGACCTGGATCTGTGCGTCAGCATCGCCCAGGCCGCGGGGCTGGAGGTGCTCCCCTGGACGGTGGATCGGGAAGAGGACATGCGGCGGATGATCGATCTGGGCGTGGACGGTGTCATCACCAACTACCCGGCGTGCCTGCTCAACCTGCTGGGTCGCGACCTGCCGGGTCAGTGGCTCACGCCCGCGCTGGTGCAGCCGCCCGGCTTTCCGATGTGTGCCGAATGAGCCGGTGAGTGCGCACATGCGGATATCCGGACTGATTGGCCTGATCGCGCTTGCCGCGATCACCGCAGGCTGCGGTGATTCCGGGCACGGCTCGCATGCGCCGGCACCGCCGGACCTTGCTGCGAGCGAGCTGAATCCGGCGCCGTTGCCGCTGGGCTGGATGTTGCCGGAATCCCGTGAGCTGTGCGAGGTGGCACCCGGCGTGCTGCTGCATCGGATTCTGCGCGGTACGGCCGAGGAATCGGCGCTGCCGCTGCCCTGCGGTGAGGTCCTGCTCACGCAGCTGGTCGGCGGCGGTTCCCCGGCCTCGCTGTTCGATACCGGGCCCTACGCCTTTCACATCCTGGAGATCGATCCTCAGCGCTTTTCCGGTCACCTGGCGCCGGCGCTGGCGCAGAACCGGATCGCCGGCAAGGCCACGCCCTCGCAGATGGCTGCCGAGGTCGGCGCGCTGGCCGCCATCAATGCCGGATTTTTCGTGGTGGGACCGGGCGGCACCGCCAGCGCGGAACCCGAGTCAGGTGCGGATGGCCTTGCCGGTGATCCGGCCGGCATCACCGTGATTGACGGCGAACTGCTGTCCGAGGCCGTCGGTACCCGGGAGGCGCTGGTGTTCTCGCGCAGCCACTGGGATATCCGGTTTCCACGCACCGGCACGATTCTGGAGCTGGACCTCGACGGACAGGTTCTGGAGCTGGACGGCATCAACCGCATGCCCGGCGCCATCCGCAATTGTGGTGGCCGTGGCGGCGACAGCCCGACCGAGGACGCGCGCCATGACGTCACCTGCACCGATCCCGACGAGCTGGTCCGGTTCACGCCGGCATGGGGTATGGACACGCCGGCCGTCGACGGTCTTGAAGCCGTGTTCGATGCGCAATCCCGGCTGATCGAAACACGGTCACCCGGTGGTCCGATCCCGGCCGGCGGCGCCACGGTGGTGGCCACCGGCACCCGCGTCGATGAACTGCTGGCGCTCGCGCAGCCGCAGGCGCTTGGCGTTCCGCAGGCGAGCTTCACGATGGACGGCGAGCCGGCGCCCGTGTCGGCCGAGGTGTCGATGCTCAACGGCGGGCCGGGGCTGGTCCGCGGCGGCGAGGCCATGCTCACCGACCGGGAGGGCGGGTTCCGTCACCCCGGCAACCCGCTGTTCGGCCTGACCTGGGTGGATGGCCGGAATCCGCGAACGCTGATCGGCCGCACGGCGACCGGGCGGATTCTGCTGGTGGTCTGCGACGGCCGGCAGCCAGGTTGGAGTGCCGGGCTGCCGCTAGGGGATGCCGTGCGCGTCATGCAGCATCTGGGCGCCGTCGACGCGATGAATCTCGACGGCGGCGGCTCATCGGCCATGGTGGTCCACGGTCAGGTGGTGAACAAGCCGTCCGATGGCATCGAACGCCCCGTGTCCGATGCCCTGCTGGTCATGACCGACTGATCGCGAGCCGCTTCAGTCCGGCGTGTTCTCCTCATTCTCGCGCCGCTTGGCGATGAGATGCCGACCCGCCGCCGCCAGCCCGGCACCGACCACGGTCGCCGTGCCGACCGCGCCCGAGCTGCCGAGGCCGCCTTCGTCCGGTGACGGGTCATCCGGCGTTTCGCCCACCGGCTCGTCGATTGCCGCACGCGTGCGGTATTCCTCGGGAATGGTGATTTCGTAGGTCGCGCCGCCGGTGCCGGAGCCGTCGGAATCGCTGGGACCGCGCTGGCTGCTGAAGTAAAGCCGCGAACCATCGGCGGTGAATGCCGGACCGGTGATCTCCGAGCCGCCCTTGGTGATCTGCATCAGCAGCTTGGCCTGACCATTCGGGACGACGACCACGAGACGCATCAGCGCGCCGTCCTCGGCGACCAGCACGTCGCCCGCCGGGCTCACGACCACGTTGTCGACCTGGTTGAACCCGGTCTCCATCTGCATGTTCTCGTTGTCGTAGATCAGCTCGATCAGCTCGTTGTCGATGTCGTAGGCCCAGACGCGGTTGTCGCCCTTGGTGGCGAAGAACATCACGCCTCGGGTCGGTACCGCGCCGGCGCTCGGGATCTGGCGCAGTTCCTCCGGAATTTCGTAATACCAGATGCCTTCGCCGCTCTTGAATTCGGTGCCCAGCGTCGTGGTGTCGTTCTGGAAGGTCGGAAACAGGCCGCCGCGTCCGGAGGTGTCGATGTCCACGGTTTCCCAGGTCGCGCGGACGGCCGAGCGCACGTCGGCCGGGTTCTCCGGGTAGCCGCCGTCGGCGAAGCCCTCGATGGTCAGCACCTGCAAGGTGCCCGATTCCATCGCCATGCGGGTGACACCGTTTTCTTCGCTCAGATCGCTCGCGTCGGACACGAAGCGCCAGAAGCGCTGGTTGCCGCCGTCCTCGGTCATGTAGCAGGCGTGGTGAATCGGATCGATCGCCGCGGCCTCGTGCGGGAAGGAACCCAGCGCGGGCTTGCGCACGGCGGTGGATGCCGAACCGAACGGGTCGCACTCGTGGATCTGGCCGCCGGTGGTTTCCTCGCAGGACATCCAGGTGCCCCAGGGCGTCAGCCCGCCGGCGCAGTTGTTCCGGGTGCCGCGCAGGATCGGATAGGCGTCGATCAGGTTGCCGTCGGCATCGAAGCGCAGGGCGCCCACACCGCCCGGCGTGTCCTCCGAATTCGACACGTAGACCCAGCCGCCATCGGCCTGCGACGAGTAGACGGCGCCGCCATCGGGGTCGAGGTGCCACTCGAAGCCGAAGGCGTTCGGCTGGTTGGTCAGCGGATTCAGGCCGTGACGGGCGACGCAGCGCACGTCAAAGCCGGGCGGCGCGAACACCTCGTCGTCCACACCGTCGATGGCGCCGGCGGTCAGGGTCTTGTGCTCGACATCCGGGATATTCGCCAGCGGGCCGATCGGGATGGGCAGTTCCGAACTCATCTGCGCCCGCGCCCGCGAGATCAGCAGCTGTGGCGAACCGGCCGCCGCGGCGCCGAGAAAGATCGATTTCAGAACGGAACGCCGTGATAGCGCAATGGAAGAATTCGAGGACACCGTGGCTCCCAGGTGAATGCCAAAGACCGGAGAGGCTAGCGGGCGGGTGTTGCAGCTCGATGATGATCCGGCGGCCAAGGAAGCACTGATTGATTCACGCCGCCAAGTTGCCGCCTGAAATGAGGCCAGGCAAGGCGCGAGGAGAGAGGTTTGGTCATTCCAAATGAACGACGAGCAACGCAGTCTGGCCTCATCTCAGGCGCAATCCGGATGGAACGGGCCGGTTTTCCCGCAATCCTGTGTTGCGAAG
>NZ_CAXFCL010000083.1:0-3557 GCF_964000955.1 uncultured Abyssibacter sp. | reverse complement strand
CGGTGGATGTCACCGAGGTGGTGGAGGCCGATCTCAAGCGCAGTGGTCTGTTCGATCCATTGCCGGAAAACCGCATGCTCGCCAAGCCCAGTCGGCCCGAAGACGTGCAGTTGCAGAACTGGCGCGCCGCCGACGTCGACAATCTGGTCGTCGGCGAGATCAATCGCGTGGAGGGCGGGGCATACAACATCCGTTTTCACCTGATCGACGTTTATCGCGGCAAGCAGGTCATCGGCTACGACGTGCCGGCAACACAAAACGGCCTGCGCGCCGGCGCGCACCGCGTCGCCGATTTCATTTTTCAGGCGCTGACCGGTCAGCGTGGCGTGTTCAACACGCGCATTGCCTACATCACCGCCAATGGCGTGGCGGGCGATCAGACCTATGAGCTGATCGTGGCCGACGCTGACGGTTACGATCCGCGGACGATTGTTCGCTCCCGCGAGCCGCTGCTGTCGCCGGCATGGTCGCCGGACCGGCGCAAGATGGCCTATGTGGCCTTCGATGATGGGGAATCGGCGATCTTCGTCCATGAGCTGCGCTCCGGCGTGGCCCGTGAACTGGTCCGCAGACCCGGAATCAACGGCGCGCCGGCCTGGTCGCCAGACGGCACCAAGATCGCCGCAACGCTGTCCTTCAATGGCAATCCGGAAATCTACGTGCTGGATGTCGACGGTGGCGGCGAGCGCCGGATCACCAATTCTTCGGCTATCGACACCGAACCGACCTGGTCACCCGATGGCGGGAAAATTGCGTTCACGTCGGACCGCGGCGGTCAGCCGCAGATCTACGAGGTCGAGCTGAGTTCGGGTGACATGCGACGACTGACGTTCGAAGGACGCAGCAATGCCCGCGCCCAGTACTCGCCCGATGGGAAAAACCTCGTCTTGGTCAACCTGGACGACCAGGGGTATCGTATCGGCGTTCTGGAGCTTGATTCGGGGCAGTTGCGCATTCTCAGTCGCGGCCCGCTGGACGAAAGCCCGAGCTTTGCGCCGAACGGAAGCGTTATCATGTACGCACGTCAGGGAGGCCAGCTCGCGACGGCGACAACGGACGGCCGCGTGCGGCAGACATTGAGTCAGCAGGGAACTGTGCGTGAGCCCGCATGGTCTCCGTACCTGAACTGATCATCGATCGGGGCAAGCGCCCACGGACAGGATGCGGGGAATCAAGAGGATTCTTCTAAAATGAAAGGAACTACCATGCTCAAGCGATTTGGCCTGATGGCCCTGGCCGCCGCCGTGCTCGTCGGATGCACCAGCGGCGATGAAACGGCGCTGGATCAACCGGCGACCACCGAGACGCAGCCCGAAAGCTCGTTCACCACTGGCAGCGGTTCGAGCTACGGTGAGGCCGAGGCCCGGCGCCTGGAAGAGCAACGCGCCGCCGAAGCCGCAGCGGCACGTGCGGCCGACGCCCTGCGTAACGAACGGGTGGTCTATTTCGAGTTCGACAGCGCCGAGCTGACCTCCCGCGCCCGCGAGGTGATCCGCGCGCACGCTGACTACCTGGTCGCGAATCCCGGCGTTCGTATCCGCCTGGAAGGGCACACGGACGAGCGCGGCACGCGCGAGTACAACATCGCCCTCGGCGAGCGCCGGGCCAAGTCGGTCGAGCGCGCGATGATGCTGCGCGGCGTGGCCCAGAACCAGATCAATGTCATCAGCTACGGCGAGGAAAGTCCGGTCGCCCTCGAGCACACCGAGGACGCCTGGGCCAAGAACCGCCGCGTCGCCATCAACTATCGCTAATCAATGAATGTTCGTCATACCGGCAGTGTCGCACTGCTTGCTGCCGGCACCCTGGTCGCCGGCTGCGCCTCCTTCGGCTCCAACGAGCCGACACCGGAGCAGCGCCGGCTGACCAGCCTCGAGCAGCGCGCCGAGCGCGTGGATCGCCAGCTTGAAAATCTCAATCTCGTTCGCGTGGCCGAATCCGTGGACGGGGTGGAGGCCAAGCTTCGCGAACTGCGTGGCGAGGTCGAGCGGCTGAACTACGAGCTGGAGTCGTCGAAGCGGCGAGAACGGCAGCTTTATCTGGATATCGACAAGCGCCTGCAGCGTCTGGAGCAGTCCGGTGTCGGCGCCCTGGCGGGTGGTACGGTCACTGACGGATCCACCCAGGTCAGCGCCGCCGAGGTGGCGAGCGATCCGGAGATCCAGAAGGCCTACGGGACCGCCTTCGATCTGCTCAAGGCCGGCAAGTTCGACGCGGCGATCCGATCGTTCCGCGGCTTCTTGTCCGATCATCCGTCCAGTGTCTACGCGGACAACGCGCAGTACTGGCTGGGCGAGGCGTACTACGTGAAGCGGGAGTACGGTCCGGCCAAGCAAGCGTTCTCCGAGATGATGAGCCGCTATCCGGATAGCCCCAAGGTGCCGGATTCGTTGCTCAAGCTGGCCTACATCGACTACGAGCAGGGACGCTATACGGACGCTCGCGCCACATTGCAGCGCGTGCTGGAAGAGCATCCCAACGCCTCTGCCGCCAGCCTTGCACGGCAACGGCTGGATCGCATGGATCGAGAAGGACGCTGATGACCGCCGTTCCCGCGACCACGGTTCGGTCGCAGGAACTGCGACTGCGCATCACCGAGATCTTCCGCTCGATTCAGGGCGAAAGCACACTGGCTGGCCTGCCCACGACCTTCGTCCGGCTGACCGGCTGCCCGTTGCGCTGCGGCTACTGCGACACCGCCTATGCGTTTCAGGGTGGGGACTGGATGACCGGCCCGGACATCCTCGACCGGGTCCGGGAACACGCGGTCAGCCGTGTGTGCGTGACCGGCGGTGAGCCTCTGGCGCAGAAGCAGGCGCCCGCCTTGCTGGCGATGCTCTGCGATGCCGGTTTCGCGGTATCCCTGGAAACCAGCGGAGCGCTGCCCATCGACACCGTGGATGCCCGCGTGACCGTGGTCATGGACGTCAAGACACCCAGCTCCGGCGAATCCCATCGCAACCTCGCGGCCAACCGTACCCAGCTCAAGTCGGGCGATCAGCTCAAGTTCGTCGTCGCCGACCGGGCGGACTTCGACTGGGGGCTGGGCTGGCTGGCCGAGCGACCGCTCCCCGACGGCGTCGAGGTGCTGTGGTCACCGGTTTGGAACGCGTTGCCGCTGAGCGACCTTGCGGACTGGGTCTGCGAACCCGGGATTCCGGGCCGGATGCAGGTCCAGTTGCACAAGTTCATCTGGGGCGAGGAGCAGGGGCGATGAGCCGTCTCGCGGTGGTGCTGGTCTCCGGGGGACTGGATTCGGCCACGACGCTGGCGATTGCCCGGCACGAAGGCTACGAGTGCTACGGGCTGTCCGTGTCCTATGGTCAGCGTCACGTCGCCGAGCTGAACGCCGCGGAGCGGGTCTGCGATGTGCTGGGCGTGCGCGAGCACCGGACGGTCAACGTGGATCTGGGCGCGCTGGGCGGGTCGGCCCTGACCGATGCGGCCATCGATGTACCGACGAGCCCGACCTCGGGCATCCCGGTCACCTATGTTCCGGCACGCAACACGGTGATGCTGTCCATCGCCATGGGCTACGCGGAGGTGCTGGGCGCCGG
>NZ_CAXFCL010000082.1:0-7386 GCF_964000955.1 uncultured Abyssibacter sp. | reverse complement strand
CACGGCTCGGCGCCGGATATCGCCGGTCAGGACAAGGCCAATCCCCTGGCCACGATCCTGTCGCTGGCGATGCTGCTGCGATACAGCCTGAACGAACAGGTGATGGCCGATGCCGTGGACGACGCCGTGGCCGATGTGCTGGCCGCCGGCCTGCGAACGGCTGATCTGCAACAGGACGGCGGTTCCAGCATCGGCACGGTCGCCATGGGCGACGCCGTGATCGACGCGCTCGAACGCGGTGCCGCCTGACAATCCCAAACATTGAGAAGAACAGACATGAGCAAGACATACGATGTGGCCGTCGTCGGCGCGACTGGCGCGGTGGGCGAGGCGATGCTGTCCATCCTCGCCGAGCGGAAATTCCCCGTCGGCGAGGTCTACGCGCTGGCGAGCGAACGCTCGGCCGGTGAGCGCGTGGTTTTCGGCACGCGCCATCTCAAGGTGCAGAACCTGGCGGACTTCGACTTTTCCAAGGTGCAGATCGGCCTGTTCTCGGCCGGCGGGTCGGTGTCGGCCGAGTACGCCCCCAAGGCCGCGGCCGCGGGCTGTGTCGTCATCGATAACACCTCCCACTTCCGCTATGACGATGACATCCCGCTGGTGGTGCCCGAGGTCAACCCGGAGGCACTGGAGGGGTTCGAGCGGCGCAACATCATCGCCAACCCGAACTGCTCGACCATCCAGATGGTGGTCGCGCTCAAGCCCATCGATGATGCCGCGCACATCGAGCGGATCAACGTCGCGACCTACCAGGCCGTGTCGGGCACCGGCAAGCCGGGTATCGAGGAACTGGCCTCGCAGACCGCGCGCCTGCTCAACGGCATGGAAATCCAGCCGCCCAGCGCCTATCCCAAGCAGATCGCGTTCAACGCGCTGCCGCATATCGACGTCTTCCAGGACAACGGCTACACCAAGGAAGAGATGAAGATGGTGTGGGAGACGCAGAAGATCATGGGGCGGTCGGACATCCGCGTGAACCCCACGGCGGTACGCATCCCGGTATTTTTCGGGCACTCCGAGGCGGTGCATCTGGAGTTGCGTGAGCCGCTGTCGGCGCTGGACGCCAGGGAGCTGCTGGAACGCGCTCCGGGCATCGTGGTCGTCGACCGTCACGAGGACGGCGGGTACCCCACGGCGGTGACCGAGGGCGTGAACAACGATGCGGTCTACGTCGGTCGCATCCGTGAGGACATCTCCCATCCGAACGGACTCAACCTCTGGATCGTTTCCGACAACGTTCGCAAGGGCGCGGCACTGAACAGCATCCAGATCGCGGAAACCTTGGTTGCCAGAGGTTTCTAAGGTATAACAGCGAGTTAACGCGCCTAATTCATGCCGGGGGTAGGTCGACCGACGGCGCAGTCGCCAGGGGGAAGTCGACAGGATCATGCGTTTACTCGCCGTTTTGCTCGCGGTTGCGAGTTCCAGTCTCGTCTTTCGGGCGGATGCGCTTGCGCTCGGCGATATCGAAGTGCGGTCCATGCTCAACGAGCCCCTGGACGCCCGTGTGCCGCTGGTCGCGGCCTCCGCCTCGGAGCTGAGCACCCTGGTGGTCAGCCCGGCCTCCGCCGCCGCGTTCGAGACGGCGGGCCTGGAACTGACCAGCTACGTCGCGGGATTGCAGTTCGAGGTCGTTTCCGGAACGCCGCCATTCGTCCGCATTCGCGGTCGCACTCCGGCGCGCGAGCCGTTCCTGGATCTGCTGCTGGAGTTCAGCTGGGGTAGCGGCCGCCTGCTGCGTAACTACACCGTGCTGCTGGACCCGCCAGCCATAGCCTTCGAGCCCGTGGCACAGGCCGAACCCGCCCCGGAACCACCCCGGACGGAAGCGCCGGTCACGGATGTGGCGCCACCGTCTCCCGCGCCACAGCCGGTGCCCGAGCCCCAGGTCAACACACCACAACCGGTGACCGATCCCGCATTCAACGAGGGTGTCGGCTGGGTTGAGGACGTGCCGCCGGCGCCCACGCCATCCGCGCCGACACGTCGTGAACCGGCGCCTTCGGCCCCCTCGGTCAGCAATGACGGCTCGAGCCGATACGGCCCGGTCGACAAGAAGGAAACCCTCTGGAGCATCGCGTACCGGTTGCGGCCCAGCCTGTCGCTGACCATGGACCAGATGCAGTTGGCGATGTTCTACGCCAACCCGGAGGCCTTCGACGGCAATCTGAACACGCTGAAGGCCGGCGCGATGCTGTCCGTGCCGTCAGCCGCCGACATCGCCAGCATCGATCCGGCAGCGGCCAAGCAGGAGGTCGCGCGCCAGCGCAACACCTATGTGCCGCCTCCGGAGGCAACCCGCTCGACGCCTCCGGCCGCCAGGCCGGCGCCTGTGACCCGGTCCAAGCCCAAGCCGGTGGTTGAACCCGAACCGGCGCCGACAATCGCGGAAGCCGAGCCGGAACCGAAAGCGGAACCGGCGCCGCCCGAACCCGAGCCGGTGACGGAAGAGCCCTCCGCGGCTCAGACGCCGGAGCCGGCCCCGGCCGAGGAGTCGGAGACCGTGGCCGAAGCCGCCACGCCGCCCCGGGAATCACAGCCGGCGACGCCGGAACGGCCCATGAGCGCGCTGGAACGCCTGCGGGCGCAACAGGCTGGCCGGGCCGTGCCCGAGCCGACGCCGTCCGAGTCCGTGACGGTGGACGACGAGCCCGCGGAACCCCAGGCCTCCGAGCCGGAACCCGAGCCCGCCGCACCGCCGCAGCGTCCACGCCAGCCAATCGCCGCTCCCGCGCCGGTTGACGACGAGGGCGGGTTCCCGTGGTTGATCGCATTGCTGGTCCTGCTCGTTGGCGGCGGGGCGGGCTACTGGTTCTGGAAGCGCCGTCAGGCCGGTGAGGAATCCACGCCGACCTGGCCCAGCGCGCCCGCGTCGACAGTGGCGGCGGACGAGGAGCCGGAGCCGGCCGCCGAGCCTGACGAGCCGGTCGATGCGCCGGATGAGACCGATGACGCCGACCTGCTGTCGGCGACGGCCGTGTTCGATGCCGATGACACCGTGGCGGACGAGCCGGCGGAGTCAGACGCCGCGGATGATCTGGACGCCACGGCGATTTTCGATGCCGGCACCGCCGCGCCGCCGGTGGATGAGGCGCCAGAGCCCACGCCGGCGTCGGAATCCACACAGCAGTTCCATTCCGAGACGATCACCATCGACGTCAGCGGCGACGATCCGGTGGCGGAAGCGGATTTCCATCTTGCCTACGGCCTCTACGAGGAAGCCGCGCTGCTGTTGCAGCAGGCGATGGACGCCGATCCCGCCCGCGCTGACGTCAAGGCCAAGCTCGCCGAGGTTTATTTCGCGGCCAGTGACCGTGATCAGTTCGTCGATCTGGCTGCACGGACAAAGGACGACCTGCCCGCCGCCGAATGGCAGCGAGTGGTCATCATGGGCCAGCAGCTGGCTCCGGATGAGCCGTTGTTCCAGCAGGATGAGACGACGGACTTTGACGACGGCGGCATCGATCTCGACTTTGATGCCGATCCGGCGGCCGAGGCTGCACCGGCCACCGATTTCGATCTCGGGGATTTCGAGGGCGACGAGCAGCCCGCGGCGCCGGATGATGATCATTCGCTGGAGTTCGACATCGAACCGCCGGTGGTTGATGAATCCGCTGACGAGGCGCCGTCTCCGGACAATGACGACCATTCGCTGGAATTCGATCTCGAAGGGTTCGAAAGCGAAACTCCGGTCGACGAAACCGCGGAATCAACGGTGCCCGACGACGTGCCCACCGGCGCACCGCAGACTGACGTCGAAGCGGATATCCAGGATCATCTCGCCTTCGACATCGACACGATGACGTCGGACGAACCGCTTTATCCGGATGCTGGCGAGAGCGAGCAGACCGCGGATGACGTGCTGGCCGATCTGGGTGACTTTGAAGTCGGTTCGACGGACGACGGAAAGGTCGGTGACGCGCCGCAGGACGGCGACGACACGGCGGTCGAGACGCCTGAATCCGGAACAGGGGAGGCGCCCTCGATGGAGCCGGAGAGTCCCGGACCCGAGTCGATGGCCGGCGATCTGGCACAACCGGAAACCGGGGCCGACGATGCGGACTTTGGTGACGGCGAGGATTTCCTGGGTGATCTCGACGATTTCGTCGTTGATGCTGACGAACAACCCTCCGTCGAGCCTGACGGGCTGACCGCGGGTGGCGATGAGCCGGCGGATATGGACGATGGCGAGAGCACCGATTCCGCTGCTGGTGACGATGTGGCCTTTGATTTCGACCTCGATGATTTCGATCTCGAGGGCGAGACGAGCGCCGCCGCGGACGAGAGCGCAAGTGCCGCGCCCGACGAGGCTGAGGTGGATCTGGCCCAGTTCGATCTGGATTCGGATGCTCCGGTCGAGCCGGAGCAAGCGCCCTCGGAGGATGCCGCCGATTTCGATCTGGACGCCATGCTGGGCGACGACGGTGGCGATGACATGCCATCGCTGGCTGGCGACGACGGCGATGTCGGCAGCAAGCTGGATCTCGCCCGGGCCTATGTGGACATGGGCGACGCCGAGATGGCCAACACCCTGATCGACGACGTGCTGGCCGGCGGCAGCGACGAGCAGAAGGCCGAAGCTTCGGCACTGCGCGAGCGGCTGTCCGGAGGCGCGTAGTCCGCACGCCGACATCGAGCGGCTCGACGGTCTCCAGCCGGCGAGTCGTTATCATCTCCGATCGATTTCCGTCTCGAACACCTTGTCCGTTTCGACGCCCGATCTGAATCCGAGCTGGCGTGCGCCGTCGGCACCGGTCCGGCTGGTCACGCTGCTGCTGCTGGCGGTCGGCCTCATGCTGGTCGATCTGCGGGCGTTGTTCGCCTTCGCCTGCGTGGTTGCCCTGATGTTTGGCTGGGAACGTGGTTTCGGGGCGCTGGCCGGCTGGCTGCGCGCGCTGTGGCAGCTCAAGTGGCTGTTTTTCGCGCTTGCCGTGCTGTATCTCGGCTTCACGCCCGGCACACCGCTGTTGCCCTGGATTGAGCGGCCAACGCTGCAGGGCACGCTGGAGGGCGCCCACCGCGGACTGATTCTCGCCACGCTGCTGATGGCCGTGCACTGGCTGGTTCGCCCGGTGCCCACCGAGGCCCTGGCGGGTGGAATGATCTGGCTGACCACGCCATTGCGGCGCCTCGGTTTGCGCACCGACAGGTTCGCGGCGCGACTGGCGATGACCCTGCACCGCGTTGGTGAACTGCAGGAGCAGGTCGGTGCACTGCGCGGAGCCGCCCGACGCGGCTGGCTGGACACGGCGGCCGACCTGATCCGCGGCATCGAGCAGCCGCCGGAGGCGCGAAGCTCCGGGCAGAGTATCGCGCTCCCGTCGCCGCGCGCCGGTGAATGGCTGATCCCGGCGTTGCTGGCCGGCTGGCTGCTGCTATGGATGCTGCTTTGATGCGCTATGCCGCCGGCGTCGAGTATCTGGGCACGCGCTACGCGGGCTGGCAGGCGCAGAAGCACGCCCGTGGCGTACAGGCGGAGGTAGAAGCCGCGCTGAGTTTCGTCGCCAATGCATCCGTGGAGGTGGTCTGCGCCGGTCGAACCGATGCCGGCGTGCATGCACTGGGGCAGGTCATCCATTTCGACGCACCGGTCGAGCGCCCGGCGCACAGCTGGATGCTGGGCGCGAACACCCGCATGCCGGACGACGTGAGCATCCGCTGGGTGAAGGCCGTGAACAGCGACTTTCATGCGCGTTACACCGCGATCGGTCGGCGCTACCGCTATGTGATCCACAACACGCGCTCGCGGTCGGCCATCTGGTGCGACCGGGCGGCGTGGTGGACCTATCCGCTGGACGCGGAGCGCATGCACGCCGCCGGACAGGTGTTGCTGGGCGAGCATGACTTCAGCTCGTTCCGGGCGGCCGAGTGCCAGTCCAGCACGCCATGGCGCCGCGTCGAGGCGCTGCGCGTGCGTCGGGAGGGCGCATTCGTCCTGATCGACATTCAGGCGAACGCCTTTGTTCATCACATGGTGCGAAACATCGCCGGTACACTGCTGGAAATCGGGCAGGGCAAGCGCGAGGTGGCGGCGATGGCCGACATTCTCGCCGCGCGCGATCGCAAGGTCGCGGGTGTGACCGGCCCGGCGGGCGGTCTTTATTTCGTCACCGCGCTTTATCCGCCTCCGTACGCCTTTCCGGCGGCGGACGGCGACGGACCACTTTTCGGATTTCCATGCGACGAACGCGAATCAAGATCTGCGGACTGACGCGGCCCGACGATGTCGACGAGGTGGTGCGGGCCGGCGTTGATGCCATCGGCTTGGTCTTCGCGCCGGGCAGCCCGCGACGGGTCGATACCGACCTGGCCGTCGCGCTGCGCCGTCGGGTTCCAGCGCTTTGCACCTGCGTGGCGCTGGTCATGGATCAGGCCGCCTCCGAGATTGAACAGATCGTTCGGGCGGTTCGACCCGACATGCTACAGTTTCATGGTGCGGAAACCGCTGAAGAATGCGGTCAATTCGGGCTTCCCTACATCAAGGCGATGGGCCTGGGCGGCCGTCAGCCGGTCGACCTTGGCAGCCATCCCGACGCGCTGGTTCTGACCGACAGTCACGCACCCGGCGGTGCCGGCGGGACCGGACGGACCTTCGACTGGACACGCGTGGCGGACTGGGCCCGCCGCCGGCCGCTGATGCTGGCTGGAGGGCTGAACGCGGACAACGTCGAACAGGCCATTCGCGTGGTGCGCCCGTGGGCCGTCGATGTCAGCAGTGGTGTCGAGGAGGGTCCCGGCCTGAAATCCGCCAATCGCATGCAGGCTTTCATGAGAGCAGTACAACGTGCCGACCAATCCGACGACTGATCAGACGAAGCCCCCGGCGCCAGGCCACTTTGGCCCCTACGGCGGGTCCTTCGTCTCCGAAACGCTGATCGAGCCGCTCAACGCGCTGATCGAGTCCTACAACCGTCTCAAGGAAGATCCGGCGTTCCGCGCGGAGCTCGATGCCGATCTGGCCAATTACGTGGGGCGGCCGACACCGCTTTACTTCGCCGAACGGCTGACCCGCGAATACGGCGGCGCGCGCATCTTCCTCAAGCGTGAGGACCTGAACCACACCGGTGCGCACAAGGTGAACAACACCGTGGGGCAGGCGATGCTGGCCAGCCGCATGGGCAAGACCCGGATCATCGCCGAGACCGGCGCCGGCCAGCACGGCGTGGCCACCGCCACCGTGGCGGCACGCCTGGGGCTCAAGTGCGTGGTCTACATGGGCGAGGAGGACATCGCGCGCCAGTCGCCCAACGTCTACCGGATGCGCCTGCTGGGCGCCGAGGTCGTGCCGGTGACCTCCGGCTCGCGCACGCTCAAGGACGCGATGAACGAGGCGCTGCGCGACTGGGTGGCGAATGTCGACGACACCTTCTACATCATTGGCACCGT
>NZ_CAXFCL010000081.1:0-21440 GCF_964000955.1 uncultured Abyssibacter sp. | reverse complement strand
GTCGCCGAGATCAAGCGCATCGCGGACAAGGGCTGCACGGCCGTCTCGCTGAACGAGAACCCGACCAAGCAGGAGCTGCCCAGCATTCACAACAGCTACTGGGAGCCGATGTGGCAGGCCATCACCGAGCACGACATGGTCATGTGTCTGCACATCGGTGCCGGCAACCCCGCACCGCATGCGTCCATGGAATCGCCGATCGAGGCCTGGATCACGACCATGCCGATGTCCATCGCGACCGGTGCGGCCGACTGGCTGAACCTCGCCGCGCTGGAGCGCTATCCCAACCTGAAGATCGCGCTGTCCGAAGGCGGCATCGGCTGGATTCCGTACTTCCTGGAACGTGCCGATTTCAGCCACGAACGGCACAAGGCCTGGACCCACAACGGCTTCAAGAACATGAAGCCCAGCGAGGTGTTCCACCGCCATTTCATGTGCTGCTTCATCGACGACAAGTTCGGTCTGCAGAACCTGAACTACCTCAATGAGGACATGGTCGCCTACGAAACCGACTACCCGCATTCGGATACGCTGTGGCCGGAGGTGCCGGAATACCTGTGGGACAGCGTCAAGCACCTGACCGATGCGCAGATCGACAAGGTCACGCACGGCAACGCGGCACGCTTCTTCCGCTACGACCCGTTCCAGCACCATTCGCGTGAGGAACTGACGGTTGGCGCATTGCGTGCCCAGGCCGAGGCGGATGGCGTCGACACCACCCCGGTCTCGCACGGCGGAGCCGCCCCGGTGGAGAAGGGTTCCGAGCCGCGTCCGGTGACCTCGGGCGATCTGTTCAAGATGTTCTCCCACCACTCCAAGGCCGCCTGAGGTTCGCGAGCGGCATCGGTCCGGGGGTCTCGGCGCCCGGACCTGCTTGGTATGCTGGAACAAGTCTCGTCCGGTGGGCGCACCGGGCGGGATGGTCGTTGCACGTCTGAGTCGATAACAACAACAAGGGAGACACTCGGATCATGAAACGCCTGTCGATGGTGGACGACATGTTCCTGCGGTTCGAAAGCCGCCGGATGCCCCTGCATATCGGCATGCTGCTGCTGCTGGAGCCTCCGGACGATGCGCCGGAGGATTTCGCCGCACAACTGGCCGACAAGCTGAAGCAGTCCACCCGAACCGCGCCGCCGTTCAACCGGCGACTGGTGCGCCGACGCGGCCTGCACTACTGGGAGGAGGACGAGGAGTTCGACCTCGCCCACCACTTCGCGCATACCGCGCTGCCCAAACCGGGACGGATTCGCGAACTGCTGGCGATGATCTCGCGTGTGCACTGCGCGCACATCGATCGCGCCTATCCGCTGTGGCGAGTCTATTTCATCGAGGGTCTCGAGGACGGGCGCTTCGCGGTGTACATGAAGGTGCACCATTCGGTGACCGACGGCGTCGCCGGCATGCGCATGCTCATGGACGCGATGTCGAACGATCGGGAGGCCTCCACCAGGCTGCCGCCAATGTGGGAGGTCGGTCGGACCGCGTCGAAGCGCAAGGCCCAGCCGCTGCCGGTGCCCACGCCAGCGCTGGGTTATGTCAACGCGATGCGCAACCTGGCCCGGGAACGTTCGCTGGGGCCGCTGTTCCGTGAGCTGAGCCATTCCGCCAGTGACCTTCGGAAGAAGAATCCGGATTTCGTGATGGGTGGTCAGGCGCCGCGCACCATCTTCAACGAGAAGGTCAGCGCCACGCGTCGTTTTGCCGCGCAGTCCTACTCGACATCACGCATGCGCGCGGTCGCGGAGGCCTTCGACGCCAGTCTCAACGACGTGGTGCTGGCCATGTGTGGCGGTGCGCTGCGGACCTACCTGGCGGCGATGGACCAGTTGCCCGGAAAGTCACTGGTCGCCGGCGTGCCGGTGTCCGTTCGCAAGAAGGGCGACACGGGTCTGGGCAACGAGGTGTCGTTCACGCTGACGCATCTGGGCACGCATATCGAAGACCCGGTCGAGCGCCTGCTGGCGGTGAAGCGCTGCATGGATACCAACAAGCAGCGCATGCAGCATCTGACCTCGGGCCAGCTCATGGCGTATGCGGCGCTGATGCTGATGCCGGGCGCGCTCAACGAAGTACTGCACTTCTCGAAGGACACGACGCTGGGCAACGTGTGCATCTCCCACGTGCCGGGTCCGCGTGAGGACATGTACTGGCAGGGCGCCAGACTCTCGGGTCTTTATCCGGCCTCCTTGCTGCTCGACGGCCTGACCCTCAACATCACCCTGATCAGCCGGCATGACACGGTCGATTTCGGCATCGTCGCCTGCCGCAAGACGGTGCCCAGCGTGCAGCGGCTGCTGGACTATCTCGAGGATGCGCTGGTGGAACTGGAAGCAGGCGTGAAAAAGCGTCGGCGCGGCCGCCGGAAGCCGGTGGCGCGCAGCAAGTCATGACGCCACAGGACGTCATCACCACGTCTCCGAAACCCGCCGATCCGACGGAGCCCGAGCTGGTGCATCATCCGCTGGCGCTGAGCCGGCGCAGCCGGATCAAGCTGTGGCTGATGCGCTGGCTGATGCGGCCGCTGATTGGTCGCCTGTTCCGTGCGAGCCTGCCGCGCCTGTACAAGGCGCAGCTTCAGGTCTCGTCGATGAAATGCGGTGACACCGTGGGCCTGCCGGTGGAGTATCGCCTGGTCGGGAGGTCGCCCGGGCATGTGGTCGGCAGCCTGTCAGCGTCGGCGCCGGTTGTTTTATGGCTGCATGGCGGTGGCTTTGTCATGCCCGCCGCGCCGGCGCAGCACCTGCCGATGGTGGCGCGGTTGAGCCGCGAGCTGGGTGGCGCCGGCTTCCTGCCGGACTACCGGCTGGCGCCGCAGAATCCGTTTCCGGCGGCGCTGGATGACTGTGAACTCGCGTACATCAGCCTGCTCGATCTGGGCGTGCCGGGCGAGCGTATCGTGCTCGGGGGCGATTCCGCTGGCGGCAATCTGGTGTTCGGCCTGCTCCAGCGGATTCGCCGCGCCGGGCTGCCGATGCCGGCCTGCGCGATTCCGGTCTCGCCGGTGACCGAGATGGGGCGTGGTCACACGCCACCATCCCGGTATCGGCTCAGCCGGCGCGATCCGCTCCTGCCGATCAAGTCGATGGCGGGCCTGTTGCAGCTCTACATCCAGGATCGGGACACCGCCGATCCGGAAATCTCGCCGCTGTACATGAACTGCGAAGGGCTGCCACCGCTTTACTTCATCGCCAGCAGCAACGAGATCCTGATGGATGACTCCGTGCTGCTCGCAAAACGGACCGCGGAGGCCGGCGTGCCCACGCGTTGCCACATCTGGCCCTATCTGCCGCATGCCTTTCCGCTGTTCGCGTCGATGTTCCCGGAAGCCCGGGCCGCCTGCGATGCGATGGCGGTGTTCGCCAGGGCGCAGCTCGACGCCGCTTCAGCCTGAAGCGTGTTATTTGCAGCGCCGTGCCAGCTCGGTCTGCCAGCGGGCCACGGCGAGCAGATGCGAGCCGAGCAGGGCCTTGCCGGTGACGATCAGTGCGGCGGCGAGTTCCCGCTGCGGGTCCGCCCAGCCGAACACGTTCATCATGCCGACGTGTCCGTAGACCCGTCCGGTCATGGGGCCGAACATCCCGACGGGATTGGCGCCCAGCATCATCCCCATGCTGTAGCGCATCGGTAGCCCGAGGGTTCGGTCGATGCGGACGCCGGAGGCCGGCTTGCGCAGCAGTCGCACCGTTTCCGGACGCAGGATCTGCCGGTCCTGCCAGCGCCCGTTGTTCAGCAGCATCTGGAAGAATCGGGAGAGTTCGTCGGCGGTGCAATGCATGTTGCCGGCGGGTATTACCGCATCAAGGAAGACGTCGGAGTTGGAGATCTCCACGACCTCCTCCATCGGTACGGCCAGAAAGCTCTGGAGGAACAGGTTGGAGACGCGATCGATCTTTCTGCCCGCCATGTAGTTGTGGGCGACGGCGTGCCGGTGTTCTTTCGGCAGTCCGTAGGTGAAGTGGGTCATGCCCAGCGGCTTGCGCAGGGTCTCGTCGAGGTAGGTCCGGATCGACTGCCCGGTTACCCGCTGGATGATTTCGGCGAGGACGAAGCCGCCGGTCAGCGCGTGATAGGCGACCTTTCGGCGCCTGTGCGCCGGCTTGGACCGGCTGATCACGTCGATGCAGTAGTCCCAGTCCAGCAGCAGTTCCGGGCGCAGCTCATCGGACGGAACATGGAACGAAGGAAAGCCGCCGCGGTGCGACAGCACATGCGCGATGGTGGTCGACCCCTTGCCGTGCCGGGCGAACGCCGGAATGAATCGGCTCACCGGATCGTGCAGTCCCGCGCCGCCATCCTCGATCAGCTTGAGCATCAACGCGGCGGTCGCCGCCTTGCTGGCCGAAAAGATGCACATCGGTGTTTCGGGTGTCAGCAGCACCTTGGTCGCGGACGCCGGCTCATGAGGCCCGTTGCCGCGCGCATGGCCGATCGTGCGGTCCAGGATCACCTCGCCGCGATGACGCAGGCAGACGCCGACGCCCGGATAGGCGCCGCTGCGGTACAGACCCTGGGTGGCCTTCCAGATCGCGTCGATCTCTCGCCGGGAAAGGCCGGAGTTCAGCGCGCGGGCCTCATTGACCTCATCGACTCGACTAACGCTGTCCACATCGCGTGGAATCCGGACATGGCCGGAGCGGCGTTTTCGCAGCATGTTGTTGCGTCCCCCTGGTAAGCGGCGGCGCTCCTCGGTCGGTGGTGGCGGCCGGGCGCGCTCTGGTTGAATCTAATGGCCGGTCTGCGGCATCACTTCGCGCATGTGCTTGCAGCCGAAGGCGAGAATCGCGGCGCCAATTGGGCAGCAGACCGCGATGACGACCGCCATGCCCCGGCCGATGAACTCCGGGCCGCCGAACACGTGATCGGAGACGGCGGCGATCAGGATCGGGCCGGTCGCGCTGCCGATCAGGCCGGCCGTGGCCGCGAAGAACGCGACGCCGGTGCCACGCAGTTCGTTGGGCGTGACCAGATTCAGTGCGGCGGCCGAGCAGGCGGGCAGCGTCGCCAGCAGCACCAGGAAGGTCCCCGCGCCGGCGAGGAAGATCCACGGGTTGCCGCTGGTGGTCGCGATGATGCCGACCGGCGCCGCGATCAGCAGGCAGCCGGCGTACCAGCGCAATTGTGCGTCGTGCAGGCCACGTCGATACATCGCGTCGACCGCCCAGCCGCCGACCAGCTTGCCGGTGATGCCCGCCACCACGAGTGTCAGGCCCAGACCCAGGCCGATCTTGCTCGGTGTCCAGCCGAAGGCGCGTCCCATGTGGGCGGGGTACCAGATGGCCGAACCTGCGAGAACAATCGATGCCAGGGCGAATCCCGCGTAGTGGTAGGCGAAGAACCGCCAGCGCGGTCGCATGAAGCGGAGCAGATCGCCGTAGGCGAGCACCAGACCTTTCCAGAACCCCCGGCGCTGCACGGTGGCCTGGCTGCTTTTGCCGGTTCTGACCGGCTCCGGAAACGTGAACACGACGAAGGACAGCAGGGCGCCGGGAATGCCGATCACGAAGAACACCGCCTGCCAGGAGCGGACATCGCCAACCAGCGGAATGGCGATGGTGGCGGTTTGCGACACGGCTTCCACGATGGCGCCACCGAACAGGTAGGCGGTGCCGGAACCGATGGTCGCGCCGATGGCATAGACCGCCATGGCCGAGGTGAGACGCTCGCGGGGAAACAGGTCGGTGAGCATCGAGGTCGCGCAGGGGTTCAGGCCCGCCTCACCGGCGCCGACGCCGACGCGCGCCAGCAGCATGTGCCAGAAATGCTGGGCCAGGCCGCAGGCGGCGGTGGCCAGCGACCAGATCGCCACGCAGCCGAAGATGATCCGGCGCCGGTTGAAGCGATCCGCCAGCGCACCGGCGGCGAGGCCCAGCAGCGAGTAGGTGAGGGCGAAGGCCAGGCCGTGCAGCATGCCGAACTGCACGTCGGTGATGTTCAGGTCGCGTTTGATCGGGTCGACCATCAGCGAAATGATGAAACGGTCGAGTATCGACAGCCAATACAGCAGCGCCAGCACGATCGTGGCGTACCAGGCGACCGATGACGGCGGGTAGGGCGAGTTCGCCGGGGCGCCGCCCGCGATCGGTGTGGATTGCTGCATGTCCGTCTCCTCGCCCCCGATCGGGTTGATGTCGGGGGTGCGATGTGCCGCTGCGATGGCGGTTGCTGTCAGTGTTTCGTGGACTTAAATCCACAACACTGTCGATTAGTGGTCAATGGTAGCCGATCCGGCGGGACTTGGACGAGCCGTGGGCGACGACGGGGCGTCACCGGCGTGGGTCGGAGGGGGAGCGAGCGAGGCCGGAGCCCGCCACCGGTTCAGGCGGCGGCGTTCCAGTTCAGCTGGCGCTGCGAGAACATCCGGGGTGCGGGCGCCAGGGGTTCGTCATGGATGAACGCGGCGAGGCGCTGGATGGCGATCCGGCTTTCCGGCATGAACGCGAACAGCGGGAATGCGTGGGCCATGCCTCTCCAGACTTCCAGATGGAATGGCACGCCCGCCTTGTTCGCCTGATCGGCCGCGCGCAGACAGTCGTCCAGCAGGACCTCGGTGTCGCCGACAATGCCCATCATCGGCGGCAGGTCGTCAAAGTCGGCGAGCGCCGGTGACAGATAGCGATCGCGCGTGACCGCCGTGCCGGAGTACAGACCGGCCAGTGCGGACAGGCGCTTGGCTGGCAGGATCGGATCGCGGCGCGCGTTTCGCTGTCGCGACACGCCGCTGAATGTGAAGTCCGTGACCGGCGAGATCACGATGGCCCGCGCCGGCATCGGCGTGGTTTCGTCCCGCAGCGCCAGCAGCGTGCTCAGGACCAGGCCGCCACCGGCGGATTCGCCGATCAGCGTGATGTCTTCCGGACGGTGCCCGTTGGCCAGCAGGTGGTGATAGGCGGCGACGCAGTCTTCCAGGCCGCCGGGAAACGGCGTCTGCGGGGCCAGCCGGTAGTGCATGATCCAGACTTCGCAGCGGGCCGTCCGGCAGATCTCCGATGCGAAGCTGCGTTGCAGCCCGGCCGCGCGCAGCACAAAGCCGCCGCCGGGGAAGTACAGGCACACGCGCCGACCGGAGTCGCCGTCGAGGCGGATTCGTTCGCCCTGAAACCCCGGGGCGGAGATTGGCTCCATGGACGTGCCGGGGGCCAGCGGTCGGGCCGATTCGAACCGTTCCGTCCGCGTCTGCAGGCCTTGCAACGTCCGGACCGGGGTGAAGCGCAGCAGCGGCTTCAGGGTTTGCCGGGCGGCGAAATTGAAGACGCGAGCCTGCCAGCTAGGCATGCGAGGGAGCGGGACGGTGTTCGGCGGGTCGGGAGTGCGAGCGCATGCATGGAGCCACGAAAGTGTGCGGTGCGGAGCCCTCAGGCCAGCAGGGAGCGCTTCCATTCCCCGAGGTCATGCAGCCAGCGCTGCGGTCGGCGCAGGATGGAGCGGGTGAGGTCGGCCACGCGCAGCAACGCGGAACGCTGCGATGACGGCAAGTGGTCGACCAGCTCGTTGAGCCCCTCCTGGATGGCGCGTTGCAACCGGAAGTACTTGAGCTGGATGTCGTCGCCGAACAGCGGGTCGTCGACGAACCGGGTCCGGCTCTTGAGCTGGTTCCAGTCCTCCACGCCGATCTCGCCGGTGGCCAGCGGGAAGACGTCGGATGTCTCGAAGTGCAGGTGCTTGCGGTAGCCGTCGATGAACCGTTCCAGCAGCGCGGCCAGCTCCGGCCGGTTCGCGCGCCGTCCGTCGCGGATGTGGCGCAGCTCGACATAAAGGTCCTTGCTGACGCCGGACAACGCCTGGTGATCGGAGACCAGCCGGTTCAGTTGTCGCTTGAACCGGGGATGCTCACGCCGCAGGTGATCGAACAGCAGGTTCTCCCGGGTGTGGTGGTAGCGGTCCGGGTAGTAGATCAGGTAGTCGACGATGTCCGCGAGCAGGTGATAGTCGGGAATCCGGCCGGGCTGGAGCTTGGCTGTTTCGTCGGCCAGCGTGTCCAGCAGGATGTGCAGACAGCGATGCTCGGCGATCAGGATCGACACGATGCCTTCCCAGCCGGCGTCGCGGTCGAGATCGTCACGGTGAGGAAGGTCGCCGATCAGCGCGTGCAGTGAGGTTGCCATGGATTCATTTTCGCCGGTCAGTGTGCGGAAGTCCTGATCGCAGCCTTCCGCATCCTGCGCTGGAGGTCCAGTGGCCCGGTGGGCGCGTTGTCTGACTGTTCCGTCAGCGGCCGCGTTCGGGCCCGATCATACTGCGGGCGCGGTGCCCTGCGTGGCAATCTGCCTTGATTGGACCTGCAGGGTCCGGCGTCGTCTGCGGGGCGGTGGCTACACTCCGACCAGAGGCGAAGTCCCATAACAAGCGCTTTTCGCGTCGATATCGTCGGCGTCAGGAGTGCGATTCAAACAGCAGGAGGAGCGAGCATGTCGGTATCAGGCCAGTGGAAGATCACCATCAGCGCGCCGACCGGACCGGAGGAAACGGTGCTGGATCTCCATGAGCACAATGGCACGCTGACCGGTTCCCAGACCGGTCGCGGATCGACGACCGAGATCTCCGACGGTCGTCTCGACGGGGCCACCATCGCCTGGGTCAACAACATCAGGAAACCGATGAAGATCAAGGCGAAGTTCACGGCTGAGGTGGACGGCGACCGGATGAACGGCAAGGTCAAGGTCGGACTCATGCCGGCGATGAAATTCACCGCCGTACGAGCATAGATCGGCCACAAACCTTGCACCGGCGGGCTGTTCCGGTGCCCGATTGCCCGGTAGCGGTGTCGTGTTATCGGACCACCCGAGGTCGGATGCGGGGCAGGTTGACGCGTAAAAAAAATTGATGTCATAGTGCTGACACCAAATAGACGGAGACGCGTGATGTCCGCCCTCTACTACGACCCCTACAAGGTCGAGATCAAGACCGATCCCTATCCGCTTTATCGCCGCATGCGCGAGGAAGCGCCGCTCTACTACAACGACGCGTACGACTTCTACGCCTGCAGCCGGTACGAGGATGTCGAGAAGGGTCTGAAGGACAAGGACACATTCATTTCCGGGCGCGGCGCGATCCTGGAGATGATCAAGGAGGACATCGAGTTTCCGCCCGGCCTGCTGATCTTCGAGGACCCACCGGTGCATACGGTGCACCGCATGATGTTGCAGCGCCTGTTCACGCCCAAGCGGCTGAACGGACTGGAAGAAAAGGTGCGCAGCTACTGCGTGCAGTGTCTGGACCCGCTGGTCGGGTCCAACGAGTTCGACCTGGTCACCGAACTGGCCGCGGCGATGCCCATGCGCGTCATCGGCATGCTGCTGGGGATTCCGGAGGAGGATCACGCGCGGGTGCGCGAGCAGGTGGACGCGAGCCTGCGGACGGAAGCCGGCAAGCCGATGGAGTATGTCAGCGCCAACATGACCGGCGAGGGTTTCGAGGAGTACATCGAGTGGCGGGCCAAGAACCCGTCGGACGACGTGATGACGGAGCTGCTCAACGCCGAGTTCAAGGACGAGACGGGCACGGTGCGCAAGCTGCACCGCGAGGAGTTGCTGACCCTGATCAACGTGCTGGCGGGGGCGGGCAACGAAACCACGACCAAGCTGATTGGCTGGTCCGGCAAGCTGCTGGCCGAGCATCCGGACCAGCGCCGACAGCTCGTCGAGGACCCGTCGCTGATTCCGGCCGCGGTCGAGGAAATCCTGCGCTACGAGCCGCCGCCGCCACATGTCGGACGCTACGTCGCCAAGGACGTGGAGATCCAGGGTCAAACCGTGCCCGCCGGCAGCGCCATGCTGTTTCTGGTCGGATCGGCGAACCGGGACGATCTGGCCTTTCCGGATGGAGACAGGTTCAACATCAACCGAGACCTGACCCGGCGTCATCTGACGTTCGGCTATGGCGTGCACACCTGCATCGGCGCCGTGCTGGCACGTCTGGAAGGCCGCGTCGCGCTGGAGGAAATGCTCAGGCGCTTCCCCGAATGGGAGGTGGACCTGGAAAACGCGCATCTGGGTTCGACGTCCACCGTGCGCGGCTGGGAGTCGATGCCGATCTACTTCAACGAGGCGGGTCTGGCTGCATCGAGGGCGCGCAAGGCCGCCGCAGAGGCCGCGCAGGACGCGCCTGCCGCCGACAACGTGTCCATCGACGGCACGTGGACGGTGACCGTGAAGGCGCCGACCGGCGCGGAGGACACCACGCTGGTGTTGCGAGAATCCGACGGTGTGCTCACCGGCACCCAGTCGGGTCGCGGCATCGAGACGCCGATCGCCGACGGCACGTTCAGGGATGGCGAGGTCTTCTGGATCAACCAGATCACCAAGCCGATGAAGATGAAGCTGAAGTTCAGCGGCAAGCTGCGCGGCGACCGGATCGAAGGCAAGGTCAAGGCCGGCATCATCGGCTCGTTCGAGTTCTCGGCCGTCAAATCCGGCTGATACGCCTCCGGACGGGGGCGTCGTGCGTCAGGGGGGGGTTGTCCCGCCGGGCCCGCGGTCGCTGTTCACGGCATCCCTGATCAGGCCGATGACCCAGGTCATCGCGTCGATGGCCTGATCCGGCGGCAGCCGCCAGGCGGTGAGCAGCCGGGCGTAAGGCGGCACGTCCCACAACATGTCCAGCATCGCCGCCGTCATCACGCGTTGCTGTTCGGGCCAGTCCGGCTTCGCGCGAGTCACGGCGCCGAGCAGCGCCTCCCGGCGTGCCTCGTCAATGGCCGCGAACGTCGGGTCTTCCTCACGCGTCTCCGGTGTCGCCGAGAACGAGGTCAGGTAACGGAACACCTGCGCCGCGTGATCCGGGAAATTGTCCAACTGCAACTGGTCCAGCTGAATGCCCGATTCCTGCATCAGACGCTGGATGACCGCGTCGCGCAGATCCTTCTCGGTCGGGAAGTAGCGGTGCACCGTCCGGCTGCTCACCCCCGCGCGTTCGCCCACGGCGCGAAACGTCAGTTCCTTCCAGTTCCACGCGGAGAAGCCGTGTACCAGGTCCGAGCCGGCAGCGATGATGCGCTCGCGGGTCTGCGCGGACTGACGTTCGCGCAGCGGGCTGTTGTACTGCCGGCGCTTGTGCCCGCTGTCTGGCGTCGGGTTGGGTTTGGACGTGTCGTTCAACACTCGGTCATCGATGCGGGCCGGAAAGACCAACTACTGTAGCAGCGCCGATCACGGTTGCCCGAGTGGCCCGGTGCCACGACATGACGCACCATAGTGGACATGTCGGAACAGGCTGATCCAATCCCCACCGAGGGCGAAACTTCGCCGGCAAGCTGGGGACCGTTCGAACCGCTGCGCGAGCGAGGCTTTCGGCTGATCTGGCTGGCCAGCCTGCTGTCGAACTTCGGCTTCCTGATCCTGGGTGTCGGCGCTGCCTGGGAGATGACGCGGCTGAATGTGCCGGTGAGCATGGTTGCCCTGGTGCAGACGGCCATCACCTTGCCGCTGATGCTGATCGCGGTGCCGGCCGGCGCCATCGCCGACATGTTCGACCGCCGCAAGGTGGCGATGACCGGGCTCGGCTTCGCGATGCTCAGCGCCGCGGTGCTGACCATGTTGACGCTGGTGGGGTTGGCTACCCCCTGGGTGCTGCTGGGGTTTTGTTCGCTCATCGGCGCCGGCGTTGCGCTGTATGGTCCGGCCTGGCAGGCGTCGGTGATCGAGCTGGTGCGTCCCGACCGGTTGCCGGCGGCGGTCGCGCTGAACTCCGTGAGCTACAACCTCGCGCGAACCGTGGGTCCGGCACTGGGCGGTCTGGTGGTCATGGTGGCGGGGGCCTACGCGGCTTTCGGGATCAATGCCCTGTTCTATCTGCCGCTGCTCGGGGCGTTTCTTGCCTGGAAGCGCAAGCACATCTCGCCGCGTCTGCCGCCGGAGCAGCTGCATCGCGCGATCATTTCCGGCGCGCGCTACGCGATTCATTCGACGCCCATCCGCAATGTCGTGGTCCGGGCCTTTGTCGTGGGTGTGCTCGGGGCGTCGACCATGGCGCTCGCGCCGCTGGTCGCCAAGCATCTGCTGGATGGGGGCGCCAGCACCTATGGGTTGCTGCTGGGTGCGACGGGTGTCGGCGCGACACTGGGGTCGCTGTCGCTGGACAGGCTGCGCAGCGTGCTCAGCGCGGAGCAGGCGCTGCGGCTGTGCCCGATCGTGACCGGGCTGCCCATCATCGGCGTGGGGTTCAGCCACAGCCTGGCGCTCACCTGGACGTTGCTGCTGATCTCCGGCGCCGGCTACATGCTGATGATCGCGTTGCTCAACGTCGGCGTTCAGCTCTCGGCGCCGCGGTGGGTCACCGCCCGGGCGCTGGCCTGGTATCAGTCGGCGATCACCGGTGGCATCGCGCTGGGTGCCTGGCTCTGGGGGCTGGCGGCCGGAGAATGGGGGCTGGGCATGGCCTTTCTGCTGTCCGGCGTGCTGCTGGTGTTCAGCGCGCTGCTGGGTTTTCTGCTGCCGGTGCCGGACGGATCGCTGTCCGACGTGGAGGTGGTGCAACTGCGCAACGAGCTGGACGTGAGCATGCCACTGACCGCCCGCAGCGGTCCGGTGGTGATCGAGATCGACTACCGCGTCGATCCCGATAACGCCAGGGCGTTCTATGCGGTCATGCTCAAGGTGCAGCGGGCCCGCATGCGCAACGGCGGGCACGACTGGTCGATCTCGCGCGACATCGCCGATCCGTCACTGTGGACCGAGCGCTATCACTTCCTGACCTGGGGTGACTATATCCGCCAGCGGGCGCGCTTCACCCAGGCGGATCATGATCTTCAGGCCGAGGCCAGCGCCTTCCATCAGGGCGAATCGCTGATCGTGCGCCGACGTCTGGAGCGTCCATTCGGCTCGGTGCGATGGCGGGCGGATTCGCCGGACAGCGGGACTCCGGTCGAGCTGCTAACGCCGTAGTCCCGATCGGCGCGCGGCGATTGGCATGAGCGGAGCCGCTCGTTACTAATCAACAATGTCGACTAATTGTCCGGTCAGGCCTATACTTTTCCCTTCGAATAAGCCGGCGGATGCCGCGCGACAGAAACGGAGAAGACGATGCCCGAAGCCCTGATCATCGACGCGGTCCGCACGCCTCGTGGCGCGGGCAAACCCGGCAAGGGCGCGCTGGCCGGCGTGCATCCCCAGCACCTGGCATCCACCGTGCTCAAGGCCTTGCAGCAGCGTAACGACCTGGATACCGCGGACATCGACGACGTGATCTGGGGCACCAGCGCCCAGAAGGGCATGCAGGGCGGCGACCTGGGTCGCATGGCGGCGCTGGACGCCGGCTTCGACGTGACCGTCAGCGGCGTGACGCTGGATCGTTTCTGTGGCAGCGGGTTGACGGCCGCGAACATGGCCGCCGCGCAGCTGATGTCCGGCATGGAAGACCTGCTCATCGCCGGCGGTACGGAAATGATGTCGCTGATCACCACGATCGGCATGCAGGAACGCGAGGCCGGCCTCAAGCCGCTGATGATCGGCTCCGGCAACGCACGCCTTCAGGAGCGGCATCCGCAATCGAATCAGGGCGTCTGCGCCGACGCGATCGCTTCGATGGAAGGCATCGGGCGCGAGGCGCTGGATGCCTTCTCGGCCGAAAGCCAGCAGCGCGCGGCAAGGGCCATCCGGGAAGGCTGGTTCGCCCGGTCGCTGGTGCCGGTGCTGGACGAGGCCGGCAACACGATCCTTGATCATGACGAACACCCCAGGCCGCAGACCACGGTCGAGAGTCTGGCCGGACTGGAGCCGAGCTTCGCCAAGATCGCCGACATGCCGACCGATCGCAACGGCACGACCTTCCGGCAGCTGATCAACCGGCGCTACCCGGATCTGGACATCAAGCCGGTGCACCATGCCGGCAGTTCCTCCGGCGTGGTCGACGGCGCTGCCGGTCTGTTGATGGCCTCCGACGCCTACGCGCAGAAGCATGGCCTGACGCCGCGCGCGCGGGTCATCGCCACCGCCAACATGGGTGATGATCCGACGCTGATGCTCAACGGTCCCGTGCCCGCGGCCCGCAAGGTGCTGGCGAAGGCCGGTCTGACCAAGGACGATATCGACCTGTGGGAGGTTAACGAGGCCTTCGCCGTGGTCGTGGAAAAATTCATTCGCGATCTCGACCTGGATCGCGACACCGTCAACGCCAATGGCGGCGCGATCGCGCTTGGCCATCCCATCGGCGCGACCGGTGCGGTGCTGATCGGAACGCTGCTGGATGAGCTGGAGCGCCGTGACCTGCGGCGCGGACTCGTGACGATGTGCGCGGCAGGTGGCATGGCTCCTGCAGTCATCATCGAACGGGTTTAGGAGAAACTGCACGATGGAACAAGTGATGACCGATCAGGGCCGATCGCCTCGGAGGCGGCGCAACCCTGATCGCACGCGCAACGCGATTCTCGAGGCGGCAGGCAAGCTGCTCGCCAAGGACGGGCCGGAAGGCCTGAGCGTGTCGCAGGTTGCGCAGCTGGCCGGGGTCAACCGCGGCACCGCATACCAGCATTTTCAATCGCGTGAGCAGCTGGTCGAGGCGACCAAGGCTTGGGTCAGCGAACGCCTTTGCGAGGTCGCCTTCGGCGATTTCCAGCCGTCCAGCGACGACGAGCGCCTGGATCCGCGGCTGGTCTCCGAACACCTGATTGAATTCCTGATGGACAACCCGGAACTGGGTCGCGTGTGGTTGTTCGACGTGCTCAGCTCCCAGCGTCCGTCCGAGGACCCGTTCTGGAGCCTCTATCGGAGCTACTTCCAGAAGTTCGCGGAGTCCGAACTCGCCGAGCCCGGGATCGACTGCGACGTGCACGCCGTGGTCGTGCTGATGGGGACCTTCCTGTGGCCGGTCTGGGCGCGGGCGCATGCGCGGACCGCGAAGGAAAAGACGCAGATGGCCAAGCGCTTCTCCACCGAGATGCTGCGCATGAGCCTGCACGGCACGATGCGGCCGGAGAAATTCGCCGATCTGGACGCCAACCTCAAGCAGCTGTTCAACGGCAGCTAGCTGCTGATCCACCGGGCCCGCGTTCTGCGGGCCCGGTGCGTTCCTGGATTGAACCCCTAGAAGTTCCAGCGCAGCCGCGCGCCGATGGTGCGTGGCAGGCCCACGGACCGCGTCTCGATACCCAGCGCTGAATAGGTGCCACTGACGTAGGTGGCGTATTGCTCGTCCAGCACGTTGGTGGCGAATGCCGTGAACTCGAGCGGCCGTCCGAGGATGTCGGTCCAGGCCAGGTTGAAGTTCAGCAGCGCGAAGTCATCCAGAATGTCGAAGGGTGTCTGCCCGGTGGCGGCGGCGCGCATCTCGCCCGTGTAGGCGTAGGTCGTCCCGAAGTTCATCCGGCCCCAGCGCTGCGGAATGGGCAGGAAGAAGTTGAGGCTCGCCGCATAGGAGTGATCGGCGGCGAACGGCAGTTCGTCGCCTTCCACCGCGATCGGCGTGTAGGTGAAGCCTTCGAAGAAGCCGACCTGGGCCACCTCGTCGCTGCGGTCTTCCTGCTCCAGCAGCTTGGTGTCCAGATACGAATACGACAGGCTGGCGGTCATGAACTGGAACGGTTGCAGGAAGGCCTCGACCTCGAAGCCGCGAATCCGGGATTCTCCCGCATTGAAGATGGTTGTTGTCGGACCGGAGGTGGTCGATATGTAGCCACCCTGCAACTGCTGGTTCGTCAGGTCGTTGTGGAATACCGCGAAGTTGAACCGGCCGGGCACGGGACCGCCGAAGCTGGTCTTGGCGCCGATCTCGTAGGTGTCCACGGTTTCCTCGGTGAACGAGTCCAGACCTTCGTCGGCGGCGGGAATGACGTTCCCCTGCCGATATCCGCGGATGTACTTGCCGTAGAACATGATGTCGCTCCACGGCCGCACGTTGAGTTCGATCAGTCCGGTGGGAGCCTCGCTGGTCACGGACGGTGTGGTGATCGTCACCGCCGGTTGCCGCTGGACAGTGCCGAGATAGCGATGCAGCGTCTTGATCCCGTAGGCCTCGGTTTCATCCTTGGTGTAACGCAGGCCGATGGTCGTACTGAGCCAGCTGGTGAAATCGTAGGTGCCCTGCGCGTAAACGGCCTGATTCAGATATTCGGTCTTGTAGTCCTGCTTCAGGACGCCACCCAGGATCCCGCCCAGGGGGTCGAAGCAGTCGTAGCCGGATGCCGGTCCGCTGATCGTGCCCAGGTCGCAATACAGGAAGCTCGCGGCATTGTTGCCGGAGAATCCGTCCGGCTGGCTGTTTTCGTAGTAGATCCCGGCCTGCCAGATCAACCGATCGTTGAATCCCGTGCCCTGGAACTGGATTTCCTCGATGAAGGTTTCCTGACTGGTCACCGGCGCGGTCGGGTTTTGCACCGATGCGCCGACCGAGAATTCGCGTCGGCCGTTGGGATTCGTCGGGTCCTGGAAGAAGGTGCCGAAGATGGACGACTCGTTCTCGGTGAACAGATGGGCGTAGGCAAAGATGTTCTTGAAGGTCAGGCTGTCGCTGATCTGCCAGGTCGTGGTGTTGATCAGGCGCTTCTCCCGGATGTTCGTCTTGGGGTCGGCGACGGAACTGTACAGATCGTAGTAACCGTCATTGCCGTTCGCGCGCTGTTCTTCCAGCTGCTGCTGACAGGGCTGGACGACGAACAGGGCGAAGGGATTGGCGGTGGAGGCCAGATCCAGATTTCCGGTCAGCAGGTCGGTGATGGTGCCGAGCACACTGCCGACGTCGCTGGGCAGCAGTTCTTCGTTACAGGCGAACAGCGATGAGGAGTAGCCGTTGGTCTGTGAGTCCGTGAACGTGAGGATCGTGTAGTTTTCCAGCCTGTCCGTGACGTCCCACAGCAGGCTCAACCGCGCCGCCGTGTAATTGATGTTGCCCAGGTCGTCGGCGCCGAAGTTCAGCACGTTGTTCAGATTGCCGTCGCGCTGCTTGTCGTCGACACCGAAGCGGATCTTGAAGTTGTCGGTCAGGGGGTAGTTGACCACGCCCTGGACTCGGCGCTCGCCGAGATTGCCCCCGTTGGCCTCCAGATAGCCCTCGAACTCGTCGGTCGGCTTTTGCGGCACGAGCAAGACCGCGCCGCCGGTGGTGTTGCGACCGAACAAGGTGCCTTGCGGACCCTTGAGCACCTGCACGTTTTCCAGATCGAACAGTGCACCGGGACCGGCGCCATCGCCGGAGGTCTGGGAGCTTTGTCCGCGTGGGGCGACGACTTCGGCGAAGTAGGTCGCCACCGACGCCGTGGTGCGCAGATCCTGGGTGAAGCCGCGGATGGCGAATGACGCGTTGTCCGGCCCGAACCGGGTGTTCGCCGACAGTGACGGCGTGTAGTTGGCCAGATCGACGCCGGTGGTGATGTTGGCATCGGCGATCTGCTTCTGATCGAACACGGTGATCGAGATCGCGACGTCCTGGATGTTTTCCTCCCGGCGCTGCGCGGTGACAATCACTTCCTCGATCTGAGGTCGCGGCCGCCCGGCCTCCTGAGCGGGGACGGCGGGAGAGCGCTCGTCGACGGTGATGACGTCGTCATAGGGTTCCGGTGTGTTCTCTTCGGCGGGTGACGGGTCGTCGGATTGTTGCGCCGATTCCGCTTCCGGTTCGCCTTCGCCTGGTGGCGTGTCCTCCGGCTCCTGCCGGTCGGCCGGTTCGTCGCCGAACAGGAAGTCCAGCGACTCCTCGTCGTCCTGCGCGGTTTGCGCGTGGATCGCGGCTGGCGCCATCCCGATGGTCATGGCAATGACCAGTGCGCAATGCGTCACGCCGAGACCTCTGCGGGTTCGAGCGCAGCAGATGTCCCTGTGGTCCGCAGCGTTCCGGGCCGCTGATCGGTCACTCATGTCTCTCCTCCATGTCGGGGTCTATCCCCAGCGGCTCTAAGTCCGATTATTCGCACACTGTACCGATATAAGTCTCAAGTCGACAAGAAAGTCCGGACAAGGGGCGTGGCGGATGGTTCGCGAGCCCCGGTCGTGGTGGCGTTCTTCATCGCGCCGGCAGCGGATTGACAGGTGATTCACCCTGTGATGGAGTTGTGAACCACAGTGGTTCATAACTAGGGCATGACGGTGCGCCGACGGACGGGGCGCGTCGCGTGCGCATCGTCGTCGCGGCCGGCGAATCAACATTCAGGAGACCCCCATGAGCGTGACTCAAACCGATTCCCTGTACTGGGATACCTACGATCGCGAGATCTGGAGCAACCCGTACCCGATCTACAAGCGCATGCGCGAGGAGATGCCGCTCTACTACAACGACGAGCACGACTTCTACGCCGTCAGCCGGTTCGAGGACGTGGACGCGGGTCTCAAGGACAAGGAGACGTTCAGTTCAGCCCGCGGGGGGATTCTGGAGATCATCAAGGCGAATGCGGAATTCCCGGATTCCATGTTCATCTTCAAGGATCCGCCGGTGCACACGGCCTATCGCGGGCTGCTGCAACGGGTGATCACGCCTAAGCGGATGAACGCGCTGGAGCAGCAGGTACGTGATTTCTGTGCCGCGAGCCTGGACCCGCTTGTAGGAACGGGGGAGCTGGATTTCATCGCTGACCTCGGCGCCCAGATGCCGATGCGCGTGATCGGCATGCTGCTGGGGATTCCGGAGGAGGACCAGGCGACCGTGCGCCAGTGGGCCGACAACGCGCTGCATGCCGAAGCTGGCAAACCCATGGCGTACGACTCGGCGAATTTCTCCGGTGAGGCCTTCGAGCACTACATCGAGTGGCGTGTGAAGAATCCGTCCGATGATCTGATGACGGATCTGCTCAACACCGAGTTCAAGGACCCGCAGGGGGTTGTTCGCAAGCTCACGCGCGACGAGATTCTGGCCATCGTCAACATGGTGGCCGGCGCGGGCAACGAGACCACCGCCCGGCTGATCGGCTGGACCGGCAAGGTGCTGTCCGAGCACCCGGACCAGCGCAAGTTGCTGATCGAGCGGCCCGATTTGATTCCTCGCGCCATCGAGGAGCTCGTCCGCTACGAGCCGCCGGGTCAGGCCATTGCCCGCTACGTGACACGCGACGTTGAGGTGCGGGGCCAGACCGTTCCCAAGGGCAGCGTGATGATGATGGTCGTGGGCGCGGCGAACCGTGACGACGCGATGTTCGACAACGGCGACAGCTTCAACGTGGAGCGTGCGCCCAAGCGTCACCTGGGCTTTGGTTACGGCATCCATGTGTGCATCGGTGCGCCGCTGGCGCGCCTGGAAGGCCGTGTCGCGCTGGAAGAGGTGCTCAAGCGCTTCCCGGAATGGGAGGTGGATTACGAGAATGCGAGCCTGTCGGAGACGACGACCGTGCGTGGCTGGGATTCGATGCCGACGTTCACCGAGCCGGGCCGCCGACCGAGCCGGCCCAAGCCGAAGAAGCCGGAGCCGGAGGCCGCGCCGACAGCCGAGCCGGTCTCGCTGGATGGCGAATGGGACGTGACGCTGAAGACGCCTGCTGGCGCCGAATCCACGGTACTGGTGCTCGATACCTCCGGTGGCGGGCTGACCGGCACGCAGACCGGTCGCGGTACCACCTCCGAGATCCTCAACGCCAGTTTCGATGGCAAGACCGTCTACTGGATGAACAAGGTGACCAAGCCGATGAAGCTGAAGGTGGAATTCACCGGCACCATCGACGGCAACACCATCACCGGCAAGGCGAAAGCCGGCTTCATGGGCAAGTTCCCGTTCACCGCGGTCAAGCGGTAAAGCCGACCTGCGCGGGGCGGGTGCGATGAGGCGCCCGCCCGAACGCCATCATTCGCGTTTCCCGGAGGCAAGCCGTGACCGCAACCTCGATTCGACTTGGCCGCGGCCTGCTGGTCGCGTGCCTGACGCTGGCCGCCGTTCCGGTATCGGCGGCGGAGCCGTTCACGCAGCAGCGCCAGTTCGGCCAGAAATACTCCCCGCTGGATCAGATCAATGCCGACAACGTCGCTGATCTGGAACTGGCCTGGGAGTATCACACCGGCGAACTGGACGTGGAGAAGGGCACGCTGCACGCCTTCCAGGATGCGCCCAGCCTGATCGATGGCAGCCTGATCATCTGCACGACCTCGCGGCGGCTGATCGCCCTGAACCCGGAGACCGGGGAAGAACGCTGGACCTTCGACGCCAAATCGAAGATCACCGGCATGCGCAAGTGTCGCGGCATCTCGGCCTGGGTGGATGACGAGGCCGCGCCCGAGGCGATGTGCAAAACGCGGATCTTCCTGGGGACGGCCGACTATCGTCTCTTTGCCGTGGACTCGAGGACCGGCAAGCCCTGCCCGGAGTTCGGTGATGGCGGCAAGGTCGTGATGCAGCCGAGCAAGCCGGAGATTTTCCCGGGCGAAGTCTCCGCCGGATCGCGGCCCGCCATCGTCAATGGCGTGGTCGTCGTGGGTTCAACGGTGGCGGACGACCAACGGGTCGAAGCGCCCAGCGGCCGCATCCTGGCCTTCGACGCCCGCACCGGCGAGCCGCGCTGGAGTTTCGAGCCGCTGGCCCGTGACCCGGACGACCCGGCGTCGCAAACCTGGGAGCCGGGTGACGCGGCCCGCCACGGCGGCGGCAATGTCTGGACCGAGATGGCCGTGGACGAAGCGCTCGACCTGGTCTACCTGCCGACGTCCAGCGCCTCCGTCGATTTCTATGGCGCTTCCAGGCCGGGCGACAATCTCTATGCAGACTCCATTGTTGCCCTGAAAGGCGCCACCGGCGAGGTGGCCTGGCACTTCCAGTTCGTCCACCACAACATCTGGGATTACGACACGCCGTCGCAGCCCTTGCTGATGGATTTGCCGTACAACGGCGAGCAGGTGCCGGCGCTGGTGCAGAACACCAAGATGGGGCTGATCTACGTGTTCAACCGGGAGACCGGTGAGCCGCTCATTCCGATCGTCGAGCAGCCGGTGCCGCAGGACGGTGCCGTGCCCGAGGAAGTGCTGTCGCCAACGCAGCCGTTTCCGGTGGGCATGCCCCGCCTGGTGGCCCAGGGCATCACGCCGGAGGACGCCTGGGGCTTCACTCCGATCGATCGCTGGTTGTGCAGGAAACGCATCCGCAAGCTGAAATACGGTCCGATGTACACGCCGCCAAGCGTGCAGGGCACGGTGTTGCAGCCAGCGGCGTCGGGCGGTCCCAACTGGGGTGGTGGTGCCTACGATCCGGATAGTCACATCATGGTCGTGCCCTCGAACCGGGTGCCGATGATCATCACCATGGTGCCGCAGGATGATGTCGAGCTGGATGCGGATCAGGCCATCGAGACCGGCGTGTCGATGACCTTCCCCAATGCCGGTGCGCCCTACGCCACGCGCCTGGAGCCCTTGCTGTCACCGCTGGGTGCGCCCTGCTCGGCGCCGCCCTGGGCCGCGCTGTCCGCGGTTGATCTGTCCACCGGGCAGCTGGTCTGGGAGGTGCCGCTGGGCAGCATCCACAAGATGGCGCATCTGCCCTTCGACGTGAATTTCGGCACACCGGGGGCGGGCGGCCCGCTGGTCACGGCGGGCGGTCTCGTCTTT